>DUIS01000009.1 GCA_013330215.1 Microcaldota archaeon
GCCTCTGCTTGTCCGGGACCATGTATATTATACCCTCGCCGCGCGGCAGCTCCCTCTCGACCACGACAACATCGGGCTTCGCGTTGGGGCCTATCAGCTTTATCGGCATTCCTTTCACGTCTCCGGTTTCAGGCATGGCGTCAAGCGCCTGCCGTATTATTTTTATGCTCTGCAGCATCTCCTCATACCTGACCCTGTACCTGTCAAAGTTGTCGCCGTTCGTCCCTGTAGGTATCCTGAAATCCATTTTGTCGTACACATAGTAGGGGTTGGATCTCCTTACGTCCTCCTCTATTCCTGAAGCACGCAGTACCGGCCCGGCGACACCGTAGTTTATCGCGTCCTCCCTGCTCAGTTTTGCCACGCCCTTTGTCCTCTCCATGAATACAGGGTTTTCTTCCAGCACCTCCGGGTACTCCCTGATCTTACCCTCAAGATAGTCTGCAAGTTTGTGTGAGCGCTCCCTGAAGCCTGGAGGAAGGTCCTGGTACAGGCCTCCTAACCTTAGGTTTACGTAGAACATCCTGTTCCCAGACACGTCCTCGAGCAGCTTGATCACCTGCGCCCTCTCCCTGAATGCCCAGGTGAACGTGGTGAGTAGCTGCCCCATGTCGTTGCAGAAGGTGCCCAGCCAGAGCAGGTGACTTGCTATCCTCTGGAACTCAAGCATTATGGTCCTTGCATATTGCGCCCTCTCCTTTGTCTCTATGCCTGTAGCCTTCTCCACAGCGCTTACGTAGAGGTCGTCCCAGCTTAGCGGCGCGACATAATCTAGCTTCTCCGCGTAGGATGGGCTTTGCATGTACATCCTGGTCTCCATGAGCTTCTCGACTCCCCTGTGGAGGAAGCCTATGTGCGGCTCTATCTCCTTTACTGTATCACCATCAAGGTCCACCACAAGCCTCAGCACTCCGTGCGTGCTCGGATGTATGGGGCCCACATTTATTCGCATCAATGCCATTCAATCCAACTTCTTGTAATCGGGGTTGCCCCATGCAAAGCTCTTCCTCAGTGGGTATTCGGTTCCGTTCCATTCCTCAAGAAGGAGCCGCTTTGCCTTCCTGCCCTCTATCTTTATCCCGAACATCTCTGACATCTCGCGCTCGTACCAGTCCGCTGCCTTGTATAGGTGGATTATGGTACGCACAGACGGTTCGGCAGAAGGCAGCCTGGCGGTTATTATCTCCTCCTTGCGCTCCGCTATATTGTACACTATGTACACTAGCCCAAGATAGTCGCCGTAATCGACTGCGGTTATCTTCTTTAGGTAGTCATACCCTTTTGCTTTCAGTCCGCCTAATGTTTCCACCAAGGCTTCTTTCCGTATCTCCTGCAATTTTTCCACCGATTTTATCTTGAAGTTTCATAAGCGCAGCATAAAGGTTCTCTGGTCTGGGAGGGCACCCAATGACATACACATCCACAGGAAGTATCTGGTCTATCCCCTGTATTATGTTGTAGCTCTCCCACCATGGGCCTCCCGACGTTGCACATTCGCCGTATGCTATCACATAGCTCGGCTTCGACATCTGCTCGTACATCCTCTTCACCCTTGGCGCTATTGACTTTGTCACCCAGCCCGCTACAATCATTACGTCGCACTGCCTTGGCGTGCTCCTGAATAGAAGGTATCCGTTCCTTTCCGCATCTATCCTGGATGCGCCGAAATCCATGAGCTCTATTGCGCAGCAGGCAAGCCCAAACTGCATTGGCCATACGGATTTCTCGTGCGCCCATTTTGTCAGGAATTTCGACCTGTCCCTTGTGAAGTCGCTGAGCCTTGCAAAGACCGCGTTAGTCGGGATTTTGTATTTCTTCGATGATTCTGCGAGAAGCTTGTCCATCTCCCTCTCCGCATTGGTGAATTCCTCCTTTGTGTAAGGCATCTCTGCTTCTTGCATATCAATCATTTTTGGCTATTTTGTAACCTATCAGCGACATGGCCGTAGCAAATATCCCGAGGATTATGAATGCGATGTTGGTGCCGTAATCCAGCTGCCTCACGTTGCTCGACCATATTATCAGGATCGCTATCACTATCTCGAACGGCAGGAAAAGCATGAAGTACGGCAGGTATTCGTTCTCTATGTCCCTGCTCCTGCCTATCGTCTCCTCCCCGCTTTCATAGGGTGCGTTCCTTACGGGATTTCCCCTTCCTCTTTTGCGCAGGAGCTTTGATGCGAGGATGAACGATGCGGGTATGAATATCGCAAAGGCTGCGAAGAGTAGCAGTGCGACATAATCGTAGAGCATCAATACACCGGTACGGCGATATAACACTTATAAAGTTCATAAGGCTTTCTGTATGCCAACCGTTCTGGGAGTTAGCCTGGTAAAATAGGATTAATTGACCGCTATATTCCATGCGGTTATTTCCTTCTTGCCCTCTATGCCGTAGGACTTCGCCTTCCTTATGTCAACGCCCTTCTTCGAGGCAATGCGCTCCACCATCTTGAACATGAGCACACCTCCGAGGTGTATCATCGCCGCGGTAGCGTACTTTGCAAACGGGTCTGTCGCCTCCTGCGTTTGGGCTACCATTGCGGCCATCTTTGCGAGGTGCTTGGATGAGGCGTAGTAGACAGCGAGCATTGACGGGCTGAGCTGCGATTCGAACTTCTTTGACTTTATCCTGCCCAGCGGGACATTCAGCAGCGGCGTCACCGTGAACTCGAACGGCCTTCCCTCGCACGTGGAAGTACTCAGCCTATTTATCAGCGCGACCGTATCCCAGTTGTCCTCGTCGCTCTCGTCCATCTGGCCCACCTGCACAGTGAACGCCGGCCTCCAGTAGTATTTGTTCATGTTGTATACGCCCTTCCATACAATCTCCTGCCAGCTTCCATCACTCCCTATCCTCAACGGCAGGGTCTTTGCAGGCATGTGCTTCAGCGCAAGCTTGTCGCTCCCGGTCTCGAGACCCACCTGTATGCCCACCCAGTTGGTCGGTCCTGCATGCATTGCCTCAGATAATTTCTGGATAAGCTCGGGATACGCTGACGGTATGGATATCCTGCCATGCGTAGGGTTGGTGCGCCTGATTCCCTTAACCGACATTATCGCCTTGAACATCTCCACCAGCGCGTCCTGGTCTGGCACATAGTTCTGCAGGTGCTTGTATGCGAATATCTCGTCTGAATGTATCCATGCCCTCCCAGGCCCGCCCTTCTCTACATTGACCTTTATCTCCTTAACGATCTTATCTACTGGATAGTACCTTATCTCCCTGAGCGTTACCTCGCAGAAGTCGCAGCCTATGCCGCAACCCCTCATGACCTCGACAAGGCCCTTCGCGCTCGGGTTGATTATGTCTGGTATGTCCTCTATGCTCGGGAAGGCCTTGAGCCCCTTTCCCCTCGAGAGGAACCTGCTGTCCTGCTTTACGACCCTGTGGAAAGTGTCGTCGTAGGTCACGTAGCTCTGGGAGAACATGTTGTTGTCTATGCTTCCCTGCGTTACCTGATCAAACAACTCACAGACGACGTCGTCAAGCTCGCCCTGGAAGAGGTAGTCTATCTTGTGCTTCTCTATCTCCTCTGGCATCAGCATATATTCCCACACGCCCGGGCCGCCTATCATTAGCTTCGCCGTCTTGCCTGCCCTTAGTATGTCGATTTTTTTCATCAGGTCCTCCCATTCCCTCCTCACATAAGCGTCCAGCTCCTTTGATTCATATAGTGCGTAGTAGGACATCGTGACCGGGCCTAGGCCGAAGGGGTCCATGGTGGTGACACCTATTATCTCGGTGTCCTCCTTTATGAATTTGCCAAGATGGTCGGGATGCGCTACTACAATCTCGCTCTCAGGATACTTGCGCAGTAGCGCGGCCTCCAGCTTCCTGAGCGCGTAGGGTGCGTATTTTAGCCTGCCGCCGTTTATCGGGGGGGAGATCTTGCCCTTTAGGAATTTGTATGCGGCGCTTGGCACTGAATTGGTCGGGGCGCACGGTAGGAAGTCCAGTAATGGGAAATTCCTATAATCATATATTAGGGTCTGGTCCGATATTAAAACGCATTTGGCCACATTATCACCACATGTGTCTGCGCGAGCTAAAGATATGTATAACTTGGTTATGGTATATTGGAATTAGAATATAAAAAGCTTAAGTTTTGGCGCTTTTAATGATCTATTTTGCCTATTCTGCTGAGACTGCCTCTTTGAACATAGCACAGGCGCTGCGCGGGTTTCTCGGGCTTGAGGAGAGGGAGGATTTCCATGGCTTGAAGTGCTTTGGCGGGAATGGGATACTGATGCTCGAGGTCGGGGGCAGACTAATAAATGCGGATTTCCTTGACGCTTTTGTGGATGCGCCACTCATTTTCCTGAGCAGGCACAGCAGCAGCATGGGCATTCCGGCATTTACGGTGCATGCGGAGGGAAACTGGTCTTCCGAGGCAAGCCTTGGGGGCAGGCCCAAAATGCTGAGCGTTTCATCGCCAGTAGGCATGCTCAAGGCGCTCAGGACGATAAAGGCTATAAACAATACGGATCTCGACGTCACCTACGAGGCTACGCACCACGGTCCCCTCATAAACAGCCCCTCCTTCTTCGTAGAGCTCGGTGGCAACGAGGATGTGATCAACAACGCGGAGCATGCGAAGCTGCTGGCCGATGCTGTGGCCCGCTCAATTGACGCTGATGCGGGATATGGCAAAATTGCCGTTGGCTTTGGCGGCATGCATTACCCAAGGAAGTTCACCGCGCTCGCCCTCGACTGCAAGTATGCCTTCTCTCATATAATGTCAAAGCACCATATCGGCAACACGGACATGATAGAACATGCGTTCGCAAGAAGCGACATCCCCGCCGAGATTGCAGTGATAGAATGGAAAGGGATAAAAAGTGCTGAGAGGGAAGTTATAATCAGAGAGCTTGCGAGGTTGGGTATAGATTATGCAAAGGTATAGTGTTTTTCTCTTTGCAGCAGTGGCGATACTCGGCCTTACCGCGCTTGCAGGTATGGCTGGCGCGCAGTACTGGTTCCAGAGCGGCGTAAGAGGCTCTAACGATGCTGCCTTCAATAATGGCGCAAGTGTATCGATACAGACGGTTTACCAGAATGCGAGCATGGGCTCCCTAGGATTCTGGGTGGGCGAGAGCCTTTCTAATGGTGCATTCATACAGGTCGGCTATGAGATACCTAACAACACCGGCTATTACGCATCGTCGTGCAACAGCACCGTAAGCAACATATACTTGAAGGGAGGGGTGCCGACCTGGTTCTGGGAGTACTTTAGGCCGAACGGCAACAGCAACTCCTTCTGCGGCGGGCTAGGCGCCGATGGCGCGATTACAAACAACGGGAGCTTCGACACATACTCGTTCAAATCGGACCAAAACGGCGTATGGTATGCCTATTTCAACGGGCAGAGGATAGGCAGCGTTAATCTTGGGGCTGTAGAGTCTGGGCCTAGCCCGCCCTCTGCATTCGCGGAGTATGCGCAGACAAGCACAAACCAGGTGCCGATGAAAACCGTGTACTTCAAGGACCTTGCCTATTATACCGCAAATCTCTCGAGGGCTGTGGCCGAGGGGTACTCCTCGGTGGGCTACGGGAAGGGAAGCCTTACCTACCTGCCGAATCCTTACGGGGTGCGCGAGGTTGGCAATTTCACTGATTATTTTGCCGTGGGATCTAACCTTTCCGCAAAGGGGACGCCAAACGTACTGTGGCGCATAGGCTATTCGGTAAATGTGGTCTCTGCGTACAGCAACGCGACCGGGAGCGGCAACTACACCGCCTATTCGTTGGTGCCCATAAGCGCGCCGAGGTCTGTAAGCATAGCCCCTGGCGTAAGGGAGTTCTTTACTGGATGGGTCGGAAACGGGATTGATTCTTACACAGGCAACAGCACGAGCATATCGGTTACGCTGTACGGCAATGTCACAGAGACCGCGACATGGAAAAAACAGTATTACCTTAATGCGACAACCGCGTATGGCAGCCTGACAGGGGGCGGGTGGCGTGATGCCAATAGCACGGTGACTGTCTTCCTCGCGCAGAATTATGTGGCGGGCGGTACAGGAACGCGTTATGCGTTCGATGGGTGGAGCAACGGCGAGATGTCCAACAGGACAACGCTTCTGTTGAATGGGCCGGAAAGCGTCAATGCGGTCTGGAGCAAGCAGTATTATCTCACGGTCCTGGCGCCGTACGGGAGTACCGGCGGTAGCGGCTGGTACAATGCTAACAGCATCGCGAGCATATCGCTGAGTACGCTTGTTGTCCCTGTGAATAGCACCTCAAGGCTTGCCTTCCTGAGCTGGAGCAACGGAGGAGTTACGCCGAATGCAACTGCCGTGGTAAGCGCGCCCTCCACAGTGAACGCACTCTTCGGGAGGCAGTATCTTGTCATGCTTGCGCCGGAGGACTCGAACGGCCAGAACATAACCAGCGTGGGGTACTATGGCATAAGCGGACAGAGGTCGAATTCGAGCGAGGTTTTCGTGTTCGCAAACCGGACGTACAACGTGCAGTATATTTACTACAAGAACGTGAGCATAGCAACAAACTACCGCTTTACGGCGAATTCTCCAGAAGTGATCGCGTTCAAGACCCCCACGTACAACATAGCGATACAGACTCAGAGCGTTTTCGGGACGCCAGTGAATGCAAGCCTGAATATAACATTCAAGAACGGTACAAACCTTGGCCTTTACTCTGGTAATCAGGGAAGCCTTAGCTTTGACGACGTGCCATATGGCTATGTGAGCGGATACGCGGATTACCTCGGCTTCAAGGAGAGCATAAACCTCAACAATGGCGCCAGTTCCTACCTCACCTTCTTCACCGCGTCCGTAGTCATATACATAATCTTCGGAATCGCGCTGATAGTCGGAATCTCTGTTGTGGTGGCCTATTACGAGAGGAGGAGAGGGGGGCGCAGGGCCTCCAGGAGTAGGTCTGGCAGGAGAGCCGACGGGCGCTGAGGGTTGGGTTCCTTGAAAAGCATCTATGAGTTCTTCCTTGAAAGGTATCACTCCTTTACCGAGATACAGAAACTTGCGATTCCTGCAGTTGAGAGGCGGGAGAACTGCCTGATTGTGGCGCCCACCGGTGCCGGAAAGACGGAGGCGGCGGTACTGCCGCTTATCAATTCTGTCGCCGGAGCTGAGGCTGCGCCGATAGGGATACTCTACATAACACCTCTCAGGGCGCTTAACAGGGACATGCTGCTGAGGCTTGAGGAACTGTGTGCACATGCTGGTGTAAGCGTGGGCGTCAGGCACGGCGATACTACGCAAAAGGAGAGGAACAGGCAGGCGCGGTCGGCGCCGCTGCTGCTCATAACCACGCCGGAAACGCTGCAGAGCATACTTCCGACGAAGCACATAGGGAGATATCTGCGCAACCTTTCCGCGGTGGTGGTTGACGAGCTGCATGAGCTGTATTACAGCAAGAGGGGGGCGCAGCTTTCGCTTGCGCTTGAGAGGCTTGAGCAGCTCTCGCCGGGATTCCAGAGGATTGGCATAAGCGCCACGATCGGGGATGCGAACACTGCTGCGAGGTTCCTATGCGGCGACAGGAAATGCACGGTAGTCAAGTCTGGGGGGCTCAAGGAGATGGCGCTTGAAGTAGAGCAGCCTTCGAGGGGTAGGCATGATCTTGGCGCCCAGATGGAGAGGTTCGGGCTTGACAGCCCCGCGCTCGGAAGGCTGGGGCGCATCTCAGAGCTAGTATCGCATTCGAAATCAGCCATAATATTCGCTAACACGAGGCAGGTTGTCGAGAGCCTGGGCAGCAAGCTGGTGCACCTCAACAGCATAGACGATTTTGGCGGCATAGGAGTGCACCACAGCTCGCTTGACAAGGAGGAGCGCATATCGCTAGAGAAAAGGTTCAAGAGCGGCTCCGTGAGGAGCATAATAGCCACAAGCTCGCTCGAGCTGGGCATAGACATAGGGAACATAGACCTTGTGATACAGTATGGGTCGCCAAGGCAGGCGCTGAGGCTTGCGCAGCGCGTAGGGAGGAGCGGGCATACCCACAAGGGGATGGCAAGGGGCGTCGTGATCTCGACCAGCGCCGTGGAAACGCTGGAGACGATCTCTATATTCGAGCTTGTGCATTCTGGATCGTTCGAGACATTCAGGCCCCAGTTCGGCGCGCTT
>DUIS01000048.1 GCA_013330215.1 Microcaldota archaeon
TATGTTGTAGAAGGATGGGGCATCAGAAACGCTGAAGACTGTGCTGCCGGAAGGGACGCTTGAGCCAGGCGCAAGATAGACCTGCTGCGCATTGGCGTAGGCGATGCCCGCGACCATGTAAAACGCAAAAACCGAGACGAGGACGGCAGCTATTACCGCTACCGGTACCCCGATCTTCCTAAAATCAAATCTGCTTTGGCTGTTATTGGCCTGCATGTAGCCGCTGCCAATCTGGTAACCCCTGTTTATCTCGTAATACTTCCACTTCCTGGGCCTGTCCTCAACAAACCTTATCGCGCCGCTGTCAAGCATCTCCCGGAGGTGCTGGCTCACCGTTGATGGTGCGAGGCCAAGTTCATTGCTTATGTCCGTCAGCGTCTTGTTCCTCTGCTCGAGCATTTCGTATATTCTCTTTTTGGTGTCTCCTGTTTTACCCATTCAACCACACAGTTATGGTAATTATCTCTCCCAAAATATATAAATATGGTGTTTGCATGTTTCGGTTTTCGTTTCGGTTTTATGGCGTGGAGGCCAGTAATTAGAGCCATTGCTGCATTTAAGAAATAGTTGCCGCAGCCTTACTCTGGGAAGAGGTCCAAGGCGCTATCGAGCTCGCCCTTCTCTATGTATCTTTCCACAAGGGGGAATAGCTGGTCATCCTCCATCGCCCAATGCGCCTTGAGGAGTTCCCACAGGTTATTCTCGTATTTAGTGGCAATTGGCATCTGCGCCTTTCTGAACTTCAGGCCTGAATCGACGTACCTGACCAGTTCCCTTAATTGCAGGTTTTGCTTTCTCAGCTTTGAGGTCACTTTGTGCTCCCCCATATCGGCCTCGAGCATCGGATATAGTATGCTCTCCTCCCATTTCATGTGGGTATACAGGCAGGACCTGAATATGGTGAACTTTTTCTGGACATCTTCAAGTCCCTTGGAGCGCGACTCGGAGAACTCTGCAAACAGCATGCCAAGCAGCTCATGGAACTTATTGTGCAGTTCTCTTTGCCTTGCATATGGATTGTTACTAGACCCTTTCAAGAAATGACCTTGCAGGAGGAAAATCTCAACAAACAAATAAATACCTATTGCCTGTGCCAGACAATTAATCCGTATCACTATGGTTATTTTCCCCGCTTATATCGCAAGGGTTCGAAAGATTCCAGACGAGGGATGCAGGACCCGTATGGCGGGATTGGTTGGCGAAAGGGTTAAATTATAACTGGTCGAATATCCTAACCGTATTAAGTTATTGGTGATGTTTTGAGGAAAAGAGTTACTACTGGGAACAGCGAGCTTGACAAGATGCTTCTTGGGGGAATACCCGAGGGAAACCATGTGCTGATTGCCGGAGGGCCTGGCACAGGCAAGACGCTCTCCTGCTTCGAATTTCTCTATAGGAATGCGCTAAATGGAGACAATGGGATCTTTATTTCTTTGGAGGAGAAGAAGGGCTCGATTATCAGCAATGCAAAAGACGCCTTTTTAGAGTTTGCCGATATGGACAAGCTATTGGACGAGCAAAAGATCATCATAGAGGAATACAACTTGGAGGGATTGATTGCCAAAAACAAATCCGGTAGTGAAAACCGCTACGAATTCTCTAATCTGATGGCCGACATCATATCCTCGGTACAGAGCAGGAATGCGAAGCGCGTTGTAATAGATTCCGTCTCGATCCTGAAACTGCTCCTAAAAGACCCGCTAGAGTACAGAGCGTTGATGATATCCCTGCTGGGTACGCTCAGGAGCATTAACTCTACTTCAATGTCTACGCTGGAGGTGCAGGATTACAGTTCCATACAGTCCGACTACCCGGAATTCTTCCTCTACGACGGTCTTTTAGTCCTGAATTCCCCTGTTGGTTCCAATGCGGTGCAGTCCTTGCAGGTTGCGAAGATGAGGGGCACGGCACACAGTTTCCAGATTGTACCCTACAAGATAACCAGCGGCGGGATAAAATTGACAGGGCAGGTTTAGGCAATACCAGTTATGTCTTTAAGGCGGGCTCTCCCGATTTCCAGCCTTCCGGGCACACCTCGTTGGGATGCTCTTTTACATACTTGGCTGCGGCCAGTTTCCTTAATAATTCCTCAGTGCTCCTGCCTACACTGTCCTCGTTTATCTCTTCGGCAACCACATTGCCTTCGGGATCTATGATGAATGTGGCGCGTGATGTCGTCCCCTCTTCCGTAAGCACGCCGAAGGCGCTGCATATCTCCCCGTCCTGATCGGACCCCATCGGATACCTTATAGTGGCTATCTGGGGCGATGTCTCCCTCCAGGTTTTGTGGCTGGCGGTTGTGTTCATACTGATGCTGATGACCTCCGCGCCCAATGATTTGAACGCCTCGTACCTTTCCGCTATTCCGTAAAGCTCGGTCGGGCACACAAATGTAAAATCACCAGGATAGAACACAAGCACAAGCCATTTGCCACGGTAATCCAGAGATGATAGCCTGACAGATTCGTTGTTATAGTATGCCTCGATTAAGAATTCCGGGGCCTTCTTCCCGACCCTTACCGTTCTGCCTTCTTTTTTGATCTGCTCAATGAGGATTCCGGTGCCTGCGCTTATGCTATATTCGTATTTTGACAGGCTTACCCCTGTTTTTCTCATCTTTCTTATGGATAGCAGCCGTTTATTGTTCTTTTCGTCGATGTCAAGTACGATCACCCCCTCCATGACGCGCTCTGCCATGCTGTATATGCTCAGTTCCCTTGCCGTAGACGGCAACACCGAGGTGAACAGGATAGTACATCCCAGATTTGTAGCTGAAAGAGCCATCTCCCTGAGATATTCTTCCGCGTTAGCCTCTGATTCTGCGGCGTTAAGTGCGATATAGTCTATGGACTCTATCGCCACCCTCTTTGCAGACACCTTATGTATGTAATCCGTAAGGTCTGCCATCATGCGCCTTATATTAAGCGCCTCCCCTTTGCCGACATCTATGGTGGTGTACGAGTTCATATCGAGAATGTACAGTTTATTGCTTCCAATGTATTCCGTGAGATCCCATCCAAATGACTTTGCGTCATCAATGATGTCTTTTGGCTTCTCGCTGATCGTTACATAGACTGCGTTTTCCCCTGCCTTTAATCCGGCGTAGAGGAACTGCATGCAGAAGACGGTTTTGCCGACGCCGCTCGCGCCCGATATCAGATAGGCC
>DUIS01000087.1 GCA_013330215.1 Microcaldota archaeon
GTGGTTGACGAGTATGTGGTTGAGGTTCCGTTCTGCTGAAATTGCACCTGGTTTGAGATGAATAAGCTATTGAGGAGCGAGGTTATGCCGGAGAAGATGCCACTGATTGAGAGGCTGGCTTGACTGTTTGCAACCGTGTAATTGACTGCTCTGCCTGCATTTGATAGTGGTATAATGGATAACAATAAAATAGCTACCAGCATGCCAAGCTTGGCGCTTTTCGGTTGCGGCAAATCCCAAATATCCGCCATGGTCTAAGATGGCAAAAGAGCAAATATAAAGCTTTTCATTGATGGAGGCCGGAACAAATCGGGCTCGGCGCGTGGATTTATATTACTTGAAGTTGAAACCTCCTCATGGGGAACAGGGTTTTCATAATACACTGCTGGGGAGGCAAGCCAAATACACGCTGGTATCCCTGGTTAAAGGCAGAACTCAGGAAAAGGGGCTTTGAGGTTCATGTTCCGGCAATGCCGGATACGGAGCATCCCGAACTCAATGCCTGGGTTAAATGCTTGAAAGATGTTGTTGGGACGCCGAATGAGAATTGCTATTTTGTTGGCCATAGCGTTGGCTGCATAACAATCCTCAGGTATTTGGAAACCATAAAGGTAAAAGTCGGAGGGGTGGTCTTAGTCGCTGGATTTACTGCAGATTTAGGGTATGACGAACTTAAAAGTTTCTTTACCAGGCCGATAGGTTGGAAGAAGATAAATTCGACCTGCAAGAAGTTCGTTGTCATAAACTCGGACAATGACCCGTACGTGTCCTTGCATTACGGCAATGAGATCTTTAGGGATAAACTAAAGGCCAGTGTAATAATTGAACATAATAAGGGTCATTTTAGCATAGATAATAACGTAACAGAATTACCTAGCGCCCTAAAAGCCGTTTTGAAATTTTCCAGATAACCGCTACCCTGCAAGCTGATGCCTTTTTTAACTTTCGCTTCATTTCTCTTTTGATCTATTGGAGAAACAAGATTCCCAGCGCAAAGAATCTGTGTCTTCCAGGCGCGGCGGCGAGCTGCTCGCCAGGATGGACCGCATCCCGATCTGGGCGTTCCCCAGCGCGTTCCTTGCTATAATCGGGCTCGGCTACTTCTTCACATTCTATGACATAACCAACATAGGCTTCGCGATGCCTGCAATCGCGACACAGTTCGGCCTCACCGGCTCGGAGAGCCTGTTCATCGCTCTTGCGATCGGGCTGATCGGGTACATAATAGGCTCTTACCTGATGGGCTCGCTAGCCGACAGGTACGGAAGGTTCAACATGATGCTGATAACTATGGCGATTACGGCGATCGGCTCTTTCGGCGACGCGGCTGCAACCGGCATCATAATGCTTGCGTTCTGGAGGTTCGTGACAGGCATGGGCGTCGGCGCCGACCTTAACCTGGTTTCAACATACATAAGCGAGCTTGCGCCCTCGGGTAAGCGCGGGCGCATATCCGTGCTTACATTCCTTATTGGCATCGTGGGCCAGGCTGTCACGCCATTCGTAGCGCTTGCGCTCGTACCGAATTTCATCATAGGCTGGAGGGTCCTCTTCGCCATCGGCGGGGTGATTGCACTTATCGCGATATCGCTGAGGTTCAAACTGCCGGAGTCGCCGAGATGGCTTGTGCTCCACGGGAAGGTAGACGAAGCCGAAAAGATTGTGAAAGGCATGGAAAGCTTCGCGGTGCGGAAGGGCTATTCGCTCGAGAAGCCGAAAGGGCTGGCGCTCAACCCCGAGAGGGGGAAATTCCCAACCTCTTACCTTTTCAGCAAGGAGTACGCGCCAAGGCTGCTCGCCCTTGCATCCATGTGGTTCTTCTGGTACATAGGCAACTACGGCTTCCTTGGCGATGCCGCAACGCTCATAACCGCGCACAACACGACTATCGCGAACTCCATACTCTTCCTTGCGGTAGGGGCCGTAGGCTATCCGATCGGCGCGCTCGTCATGGTGAAGTTCGCGGACAGATTCGAGAGGAAACTGCTGATATTCTCTGCCACTGTCGTCTGGTTTCTGGGCATGGCGCTCATAGGCGCCTTCATAAGCAACCTTATGATAATGATTGGCGCCTTCTTAGCGTCGCTTGCGCTTGGGCTTTACCTCCAGGTCGCCTATACATTCACCTCTGAGAGCTATCCCACCCGCGCAAGGGCATCGGGATTCGCCCTAAGTGACGGGATAGGCCACATAGGCGGAGCGCTGGGCGCACTCGCACTTCCGCTCGTTGTTGCGGCGTTCGGCTTCTCTGTGGGTTTCGTTGCGATTGGCATAACCGGGTTGATCTCCGGCCTCATCGCGCTTACAGGTCCGTCCGTCTCAAGGCTCGCGTTGGAGCGTATATCGAGATGAGCCGCAATGTGATGGATACTTTATTATCGGTTATGATTGTTTATATTTAAGCGGTGGTCGCTTGGAGGACATAGACGATCTGATAAAGGATGAGGAAGAGGAGAAGGGGCTGGCAGGCGGAAAACCTAGCAAAGACACAGAGATCGGTTACCTTCACCATAGCGATGCAGGGGATGAGGATACTGAAGAGGAGGACTCCGACAGCGGTGCGGTTTTTATCGGGACTGTAGAATATTTCTTCAGCAAGATAAGCGTTGCGGCAATAAGGCTGACAGGGAGCCTTAAGATAGGCGACGTTATAGGGGTGCGGGACGGCGACGAGGTAGTAAGGCTCACCGTGTCGAGCATGCAGATAGAAAAGGAGGATGTGGCTGAGGCGGATGAGGGAGACTCTGTAGGCATAAAGACAGAGGTCCCGTTAAACGTTGGAAGCAGGATCTATAGGATTGCTGATTAAGAGGCCGTAGTTACTTTCTTTTGCCTGTTTTTCTTATTATCGTGTAGGTAACAGAGTTCACGGACTTGCTGCGCTTCAGCGCGCTGAATATCTTGCGCATTGTGGTCGCATCTGTGTTTATGTTCAGCACGTCTATGCACGTGCCAGAATTGTGCTGGTGCAGTTCCGTCTTTATCGCGTCTTCGAACTTGTGGAGTATGTCGGAGACGTTGTTCTTCTTCGAATCGCTGTAGGTCATCACAAAAATGCTTTCCGCATTGCCCTTTAACGCGTCAAGCACCTCGTATTCCTTAGTCATTCCGAGTATCGCATTCCTGAACATCTTTGACCTGCTCTTGAAGCCAAGCATTTTCTGGATCTCATTCAGCCGCTTCAGCGCATCGTTGTCTATTGATATGCTTAGTATCTCCAAATTATCATCGGATCGTATTATCTGAATATAAGTTAATAATATTTACTTTGGCGGCATGCATTGCTATCGTGTCGGAC
>DUIS01000088.1 GCA_013330215.1 Microcaldota archaeon
AAACCGTTGTAAAGCGCGACTATGGCTATCAGTATTATTACTATTACTGCGACTAGTGCCCAAAGAAGTAATCCAAGAACCATTCAATTACCCATCAGTGTATAATATTATCCGCTCAAAACCTTTAAAGCTATCTTTTATTTAGGTTTTTCGAGCGCCGAATGCTTAATCGCCTGTCCGGCGCAAACGCTTTATCTCGCTCCCAAACGCCATCAGCCTGTCCAGATCCTCCAGCAGGCTGGAAAGGCTAGGTATGCAGTCCCTTTCCATTACCGATTTCAAAACAGGCCGGTGCTCACTAACAGCGGATTTACTAATCGATTCCAGCGCTTTCTGCACCTTTAACCTTCTGACGAAATTACTATCCAGCGCCCCTATGTGCTGTCCTGCGGCATCGCGCACAAAAGCAACAGGGCCCCGTTGAAGGGCCAATATCTGCTCTCTAGGGGTGTAGGGATTTATTGCGACAAGCAACCGATCCACTGGATTGGCGCTACACGCCGATCTCCTAAGGAGGTCGGCATTCCTTGTTGTGACTAACGTAAGACGGTGCGTTCTGCCTTTCAATTCATCGTTTCTGGAGATTTCCATCTCTATTCAGCTATCTTAGCCCAATACCCTCCTGTTGCTCTATGCGAGCCTGAATGTGCTGGTCGTGCGCATTCATTGACCTGAACTTTGGACTTTTACTGATTAATTATACGTGCGAATAAATATATATACCTATATGTTTTTAGTCGAGGAAGACCAATTTTTCCTCGTCAACCGCAAATTCTGCAAAAAATAGGACAACCGATAGGTATTTATTCTTTGCATGAGGGTAATTATCACATTTTATCACTTGGTGGTAGGCTGAGCCGCAGTTTATATCACTGCGGTATACTACCATCTAATGTTCAATAAAATAAAAACGAGCGACCATCTATGAGAAGCGCCGATCTTGCAACAATAATCCGTATAGCGCTCATACTCTTTGTCGCCTACCTCATACTTGTACAATTCAACGTCATCATAACGATAGCGCTACTCGCTCTCGCATTCATACTCGACGGCGTTGACGGGTACCTTGCGCTAAGGGAGGCGAGCAAGGGCAAGGTCACGCTTGCCGCGTACATCGATTACTCGCTAGGCGGCAAGGCAAACGCGGCGAAGATAAAGTCGCTCAAGCAGGGCATAGGCAAGACCGCGAAGCACGGACCGAGGTTTGACTTTGCAGGAGACAGGATAATGGAATACACGATGTGGGTGGTGTTCTCGTTCCTTGCGATAGTGCCGGTCTTTGTTGTGCTTATAGTGATAATAAGGCACTCCGTCGCCGACGCGCTAATGGCATCCAAGGGCACTTCGTCAAAAATGAAGACGCCGACCGCGCGCGCCCTGACCTCGTCAAGCTTTGCAAGGGGCGCAAAGAACGTGCTGAAGTTCGTCACATTCTCGTATCTAATACTTGTCTATTCTGCTGGGTTCCCGATACTGCCTGGCTACGTTCTTGTTGCGGCGCTAGTCGCTTTGATACTTGCAAGCGGCGCGGCAGAAATATATGAATCAGTAAAGAGTTAGTCAAAGCAGGTACCTGCCATTATGAAGAGTTGAAACCTAACGCCAATATTTATATTATTATCTTTTGTATATGTGCTTACGTGATGGGGGTATTATGCAGTTCTATTATTACAGCCTAATAGCTGGAGTGGTTGCACTCCTTTGCGCTCTGTACACCGCAACTCGCGTCCTGAGGAAGCCCGAAGGTACGCCAAAGATGAAGGAGATAGCGCATGCGATAAAGCTGGGTTCCACCGCATACCTCAACAGGCAGCTCAAGACCATAATAATATTCGCTGTAATCATAGCGATCATCCTTGGGGTCTTTCTTAGGCCCAACGGCTGGCAGATAGTCGTAGCATTCGTAACAGGGGCGGTGACATCCTACCTCACAGCCTATCTTGGCATGAACGTGGCTGTGCGCTCCAACCTGAGGACCGCCAAGAGCGCAGACCACGGCGTCAAGGAGGCGTTCTGGACCGCGATACTCGGCGGATCTGTCACCGGCTTCGCAGCCATAGGCTTCGCGCTCGTGGGGCTCAGCCTCATGCTCATATACCTCACAGTGTCAAGGATAGCAATACTTATCGGATTCGGATTCGGCGCATCCCTCATCTCCCTTTTCGCAAGGGTCGGTGGCGGGATATACACAAAGGCCGCAGATGTCGGAGCAGACCTTGTTGGCAAGACTGAACTGAACCTTCCTGAAGATGACCCAAGAAATCCAGCCGTAATCGCGGACAATGTTGGCGACAACGTTGGCGATTGCGCAGGCATGGCCGCAGACGTATTCGAGAGCTACGCTGTCACGCTGGTTGCAGCCTTGCTCATTGCTGGCGCTGCGATAAGCACCATCGCGCTCTCACACAGTTTCTCCTATCCTCTTTATATAGCATGTATAGGCGTATTCGCGAGCATAATCAGTATACCAGTAATGAGGCTGCACGGAAGGAACCCGCTCAAGGCGCTCTATCTTGGAATGGCAACTGCGGTTGCAGTGGCAGCAGCGCTTGACCTTGTTCTGACAGTCCTGCTCGGGCTAAGCGTAAGCTCATTCATACCAGTGCTTGCCGGATTGGTGCTCGCAATGCTACTCTTCTGGGTCGCTGACTACTACACAGGGATAAAGAGCTCATCAGTTCTGAAGATAGCAACCGCATCAAAGGGCGGCGCAGGGACAAACGTAATATCCGGGCTCGCAGTGGGGCTGAGAAGCACATGGATGCCTGTGCTGTTCATAGCAATCGCAATACTTGTCAGCTACGCTGCCGGAGGAGTTTACGGAATCGCGATAGCAGCGGTAGGCATGCTATCTATCACAGCAACAGTGCTTACAATAGATTCGTTCGGACCGATTACAGACAACGCAGGAGGGATTGCCGAAATGGCATCTCTCCCGGCAACAGTGAGGAAGGTCACAGACCATCTTGATGCGCTGGGCAACACCACAAAGGCGACAACCAAGGCATACGCGATAGGCGGCGCAGCGCTTTCAGCTACGGCGCTCTTCGTAGCGTTCGCGCAGGCTGTGCACCTTACCGCGATAGACGCGCTCAACCCTGTGGTAATGGTAGGCGTGTTCATAGGCGCACTGATACCCTTCATATTCTCCTCATTCCTGATGGAATCGGTGGGATACACGGCAAACCTCATGGTCGAGGAGGTAAGAAGGCAGGTCAGGACCATAAAGGGACTGATGCAAGGAAAGGCGAAGCCTGATTACGCGAAGGCGGTAGACATCGCAACAGTAAATGCACTCAAGTCGTTGATCATACCCGAGCTGATAGCAATATTAGTACCGATTGCAGTCGGCCTGATACTGGGAAGGGAGGCGCTTGGAGGGCTTCTTGTCGGAATGATCCCGGCAAGCCTCATGATGGCACTCTTCATGGCAAACAGCGGTGCGGCAATGGACAACGCGAAGAAGTACATAGAGACCGGCAAGTTCGGCGGCAAGGGAAGTGATGCGCACAAGGCGGCGGTAGTGGGGGACACGCTAGGAGACCCGCTGAAAGACACTGCGGGCCCCGCACTGAACTCGATGATAAAAGTGGTAAGCACAATATCGATACTTCTTGCGCCAGTGTTCTTGATGTATGTGCTCCTCTAGCAAAGGACACATACACACGTGCGGCATAGCAGAGGAATAAACATGTTAAACAGGAAGATAAGGGCCCTTCTGCTTGCTGACACAGTCTGGTTTTTCGGAGAGGGGATGCTCGGGCCGCTCTTCGCGGTTTTTGCGCAAAGAGTGGGAGGAGATGTACTCAATATCGCTTACGCATGGGCATCATATCTGATTGTCGCCGGGCTGCTTACCATCCTGATTGGCAAGCTTTCCGATAAAAGACTAAGCAAAAAGAAACTTGTTTTTCTTGGTTATGTCCTAAATGCGATATTCACTTTCGGATACCTGTTTGTAAATGGCCCAATGAAGCTTTTGCTTATCGAAGCAGGATTGGGTATCGCTGCAGCATTGGCCACGCCCACATGGAATGCACTATACTCCGAATATGAAGACAGGAAAAAAGACGGGCTGCTTTGGGGCCTCGCAGACGGAGCATCGCAACTATTCACCGGCATCGCAATTATAATTGGGGGCCTGATTGTGGTATACTTTTCTTTTCCCGCACTGTTCATAACAATGGGAATAATACAGATAGTATCTGTTTTCCTGTTAATACCGATTATTAGAAAATAGCTACCTTAGCCTATCATTAGCCCTTCTATCCTCACCTGTGTGCCCTCCTTGGTTCTTGTTAGGAAGTTTATCAGCCCGCTATGCCTCCACTGGAGCATGCATCGCTGCGGCTGGAACCAGTACCTCATCCCGACCTTTAGTTCCGCCCTTGTCTCCTTTATTATTCCCTCATACGCTTCAGCAATGTAATAGCCCATGTCCTTGAAGCCCTTCGCGCGGGGCTGAAGAGGTCCGGTCACGCACCATACAATGACACCAGTCTTATAATCGGCATCCATCACAACACCACAGTGCGTTATCGGACAACCGCACGACATTCCCAATGGTCTGCCTATGAGTATGTCCCCTTTCTTTATCTCAAGCTCTCTTGTAAGTGCGGGGTTGTGCGGCAATATCGTTTCGCGCGGTCCGGGCTCGTTCGGGAATGTCTGCAGCACAAAATCATATTCTCGTCCAAGGAAATCCTTCCACCTGCCTTTGCTGACAGAATCGTACAGGCCGCATTGGTCGCATGTGTCCGTGCTTCCGCTGTTCTCTATCTTTTCGAGCTGAAGCTGCACCTTCGCATTGCTGCTGAGATTCACGCACCTATCGGTGTTTGCCGCGCCTTTTGAGGCGGCATCGGCAAGTTCCTCGCACGTCTTGAAGCCGCATGATCCGCAATTCATGCCAGGCAAAGTTTCCAAAATCCTCTTTTTCTTGTCATCTTCCATCATATTACCCCTAAGCTATCGAAGATATCGATCTTAGCGATTTAACAGCACTGGGCAATGCGCCGATAAGCGCATCGACGTCCCTCTCTGTGTTGTACCTCCCAAGCGTTATCCTCAGCGCCCCTCTTGCCTCGACAGGATTCAGCCCTATCGCGAGCAGCACGTGTGAGGGCGTGTTAACCGCCTGGTTCGACGAGCAGGCAGAGCCTGTCGAAACCGCAATTCCGGAATCGTTAAGCTTAAGCATCAATGTTATCGCCTCGCCCTCAAACCCGTGGAATCCGAGATTTACGTTGTTCGGAAGCCGCAGTGTCCTGTGGCCGTTAAGGTAGGCGAAACTTATCTCCTCAGCGCTGCCTATTATCTCATCCTGCAGTCCCCTCAGCCTTTCTGGTTCCGTGCCAAGCTCCGCAGAGCATAGCTCTACGGCCTTTGCAAATCCCACAATCCCGGAAACATTCTCTGTTGAGGAGCGCAAACCGAATTCATGCCCGCCGCCATGCAGCCAGGGCGATATCTTTACGCCCTCCCTGACATAGAGCGCCCCAACGCCCTTGGGCCCGTATACCTTGTGCGAGTTTATTGTCATCAGGTCTATGTTGCTCTTTTCAACATCTATCGGCAACTTGCCGAATGATTGGCATGCGTCCGTATGGAAGTACACGCCACTCTCCTTACATATCTTTCCAAGTTCGACTATCGGCTCAATTGTGCCTATCTCGTTGTTCGCATGCATGACCGAAACAAGAATGGTGTCCTTCCTCATTGAGGATCTAAGCGTCTCGGGATTTACGCTCCCGTACCTGTCCACCGGCAGGTATGTTACGCTGAAGCCCTGCTCCTCAAGCCACCTGCAGGAGTTTATTATGCAATCATGCTCTATCGAAGATACGATTATGTGCCTGCCCTTATCCTTATTCGCATACGCGACGCCCTTTATCGCAAGGTTGTTTGATTCCGTCCCGCTTGAAGTGAAGACAACCTCGTTCGGCCTCGCATTTATGAAGTCGGCGATGCTTTTTCTTGATGCAGCAAGCGCCTCTTTTGCCTCCTCCCCATATGTATGGAGGCTGGATGCATTGCCGAACCGCTCCGTGAAGTAGGGCAGCATGGCCTCCACCACGCGCGGATCTGTCCTGGTGCTTGCACCATTGTCAAGGTATATCTTCTCCTGCACCATCACTCGCCCCTGTAAAAGACGTCGCCCTCAAGCGGCCTCACGACCCCGAAGTGCTTCTGCCAGCCTATTTCCTTCTTGCCAACGCATATTGTGCATACGCCCACGGGCGGATTTCCCTTCAGGAGGAGCGAATCCGAGATATCATTGGCATCATTTATCCTTTTCACTATCCTGCCTATGTTTATCCCATGGAGCGCGTCGGTCTCTATTATGTCGACCTTCGAAGCCTTCAGCACGTTAGCCCTGAAGACCTCCCTCTCCGCTTGCGAGACCAGGTCTATCTTTGTTATTATGGCGACATCAGCCAGTCCAAGGAGCGGCCCTATCTTTTTAGGCAGATTCATCCCGCTGGTTGCTTCCAGTACGACCATACCTAGTGCACTTTCAACATACGGTGAACATCTTAGGCACAATCCCGCCGTCTCGACAAAAAGTATGTCTGTGTTGTTCTCCATTGCCCAATGTATCGCATCGCCCATTATCATGACGTTGCAGTGGTCCGGACAGAGCTCACCAGAATAGACTTTCTTTGTCGGTATGTCAAACTGTTTCCTGAATACCTCATCCTCCTCTGTGAACTGCACGTCTATCTTTATATAGGCGAGCCTCTTCCCCTCGTCCTTGAACTTTTTAACCACCTGCTTCAGCACGGTCGTCTTGCCGCTTGTCGGTGGTCCGGCACATATCAAAACCTTCATTATAACACCTAATTGTAAGAGAGCTCCTTCATCCTGCGCTCAAATTCATCCTCTTCCAGCGAGTCGCCGGCCCTTATCTTCGCCCTAAAGTCAGAGAGCACGTCGTCCATCTTCTTGATGCCCTCAGCTATTTTCTTTTCCTTCTCGTTCCTTGAAATGATCTTCTGCATTGCGCCGCCCTTCATCACTATCCTGAAGTCCGAGAGGAGCGCTATCCTGGGATCGTGCGTGACGAAGAAGAATATCTTCCTGTAGTTCTTGAGAAGCTCAAGCGCCTTGGTGCGGTGGATTCCCGCGTTCTCTATCTCGTCGAGCAGTATTATCGGGGAGTTGCCTATCACCACCGCATCCGCGATGAGCAGCGCCCGTGTCTGCCCTCCGGAGAGCTCAGTCATTGCGCTGTCAAGTATTATTGATTCGCCGGTAAGCTGGTTTGCGAAATCGAGCGTCCTCTCGATCACCGACTCGGTGTGCCCCGCCTGTCTTATGCTTGCATGTATCTCAAGGAACTCCTGCACGGGGAGATCCGAAAGGAAATTTGTGTGCTGCGTTATCAGCGCGATGGGGTTTTTCGACGGGTCCCCAACAGACTCTTCCGGAACGCTCTTGCCATCTATCAGCAGCCTCCTTCTTGATGGCGTGTTGTCATCCGCAAAGCGCTCCACATCGTTTATGAGCTCTGTCTTGCCCGAGCCGGTGGGTCCGACTATGCTGACTATGTCCCCCATCTTAAGCGATACCTTCCTAACAGGTTCTTCAGCTCCATGCCTGCCATATCCTCCAATTATCTCAAGATAGTTTATATCCATTATCCCGACCAATTAATTATACATAATTAATACAATTATGTATAATTAGGTTTAAATACCTTTGCGGAGTCCGCTTTTACAGGAGAACAATGAGATTTACCTTCTAAAATAAGGGAAAAGGCTCCGACTGTAAGTTGATCAGGAATCGAACTTAAAAAAGAAAGCAAACAGTTGTCATATCAGCCGAGCCCTTCTATATCTATCTCTTCGGACTTCTGCGCGCGCCTTCTCAGCCCTTCCTCCGTGTACTCGGGGAAGTCGACCCCGGTCACAACGAGCATGACGCGCAGTGCGTCCTTCTGCATCTCGGCGTCGATCCTTGCGCCCCACTTCAGCATCGCGTCTCCGCTTATGCGCCCGGCGATGTCCTGGAATACAGTCTCTGCCTCCCTAAGTGTAAGGTTCTCCCCTCCTACTATGTTGACCAGCGCCCTTTTTGCGGTTCCCAGGTCAGCATCGAGCATCGGGCTCTTTATCGCATTCTCAAGCGCAACAACAGCGCGGCTTGTACCGCTGCTTGTCGCCATGCCCTCTCCGCTTCCTATTACCGCATAACCGGAATCCCTGAGCACGGCCCTAAGGTCAGCGAAGTCTATGTTGACAAGCCCTGGCTTGGTCACCATCTCCACTATTCCCTTCGTGGCTCCGGCGAGCACCTCATCGCTCACCCTGAATGCCATGTTGAGCGGAAGGTCTGGTGCGACCGAAAGCAGCTTGTCATTGTGTATTATTATCGTTGTGTCAGTCACCTTCTTCAGCTTTGAAAGCCCCTCAAGCGCATTCCTCATGCGCGTCTTTCCCTCGCTCGAGAAAGGCAGCGTGACTATCGCAACTGTGAGCGCGCCTACGTCCTTTGCCATCTGCGCTATCGTTGAGATCGAGCCTGTTCCTGTCCCTCCACCAAGCCCGCATGTTATGAATACTAGGTTAGCTCCTCCGAAAAGATGCTTTATCTCCTCCTTGCTCTCTATCGCCGCGCCCTCCCCTACCTTTATGTCGCTTCCTGCGCCTAGCCCCTTTGTCATCTTCTTACCGAGAAGCAGCTTCCGCTCCGCCTTTGTCTTGACAAGGTGCGCCGCATCAGTGTTCATCGCAACGAGCGTTGAGCCCTGCACACCTATGCTGTAAAGCCTTGATATTGTATTGCTTCCGCTGCCGCCTGTTCCAACAACATATATTTTCGGTTTCGCGCCTTCAATGAAGCGAAGGATCTCCTCATCATCCGGACTGACTGCCTCTACCATAAAACTACCTAACTAATCGTCAAATAAATATAGGACATAAAAGATAAAAAGGTATGCGCAAAAAGTTAGTTACATACAATAGTGCCGCGCATCTGATTATCAGAGCATAAAGTGATATTATGGGTAGAAACAACGCAACAAAAAGAGCGCCTGTAGGCCAAAATGGCAACCCAGTCGATGTGCTGGAGCTTGAACCAATCACAACCCTTCCGATCAAAGGCATTGCGGATTTCATATGGGAAGACGCCGGAACTAAATTAAGGAAGGATTTCTACTACCAGTTTCCGGAGCTCCTCAGAAGGGCGCCAAATCCTGACAATCACTTTATACTTGACTTTTCAGAAATTAGAAGCAAGAATTACCAGGCGCCCTTTTATGTACCCTCAATGTGGGAGGCCAGGCAAATGCCGGATCCAACCAAGGGCAAGGCGCTTTTCTACACTCATCTCTACATGTTCCTAAGGGTTGCCTACAACAATAACGCAAAGCCAACCAGTTTATCCAGTAATTAGCGTCCTAGTATTGTATCTCCCCCTTCTTTCAATCTGTTCCAGCCTTTTCAATATCGCTCTGCAGTCCTTGCAGTGTCTCTTGTAGCTTTCTGCAAATTTACTAAAACAAAAGGAGTTTACTGATCTTTTCATAAGCAGCAGATCCAATGCCTTTTCTTCCACCGATGTTGTGATCTCGGATAGGCCGAAGTCTATGATGTGCACATCAGCATTCCTGCCCACTATTACATTTGCAGGAGTGTAATCTCCATGCGCAATATTGTTATTGTGCAGTATTGCGGCATACTCTCCAAGGGTTGAGAATGTCTTTTCCATATTCCTTCCTTTACGGTTCAGGATACTGCTCAGTTGTTCACCGGCTATCCTGCTCATGACTATATCGTACTGGTCTACAAGCAGAAGGGCCGGAGCGTTTATCTGCAGTGTTGATGCAAGGCCGATGATTCTCGCCTCGTTTTTAGTCCTCCTCGCCCTTAGCTCCCTGTCCATCTCCTCTATCCTGTAATTCTTCCTTATCCTTCTCTTGAGCACGCTTTCGATGCCCATGCACCTCACCGAATGGATCTGTGCCTCAGCCCCTTCTGAAATCATTTTCATCAGACCACCACACTGCTGTCTATCCTGTACCTCTGGTTTACCGTGCATTCTGAAAGCGGCACGGCCCTTCCGGATTCGAACATCCGTTCAGCCACAATCGCTATCATCGCACCGTTGTCCGCATTGAATTCATTCTTCGCAACCCCAAACTTTATCCTGTGCGCCTTTGCAATGCTTCCAATCATCTCCTGCAGCCTTGCGCTTTGGGCTACGCCTCCGCACAATGCAAGTTCACGCTTCTTTGTAAGGAAGAGCGCCCTCTCCGTAGCCTCGCAGAGCATCGAGAACGCAGTCTCCTGTAGTGAATAGGCAACATCCTGGAGAGTCTTGCCTCCACCAAGCAGCGCGGTAGCATTAGTAAGGAGCCCAGTGAACGTGAAGTCCATCCCCTTAACAGTGTATGGCATCTCAAGATACTTGCCACCTTTCGCAACCATAGCAACAGTTGAACCCCAGGCAGGGTTTAGTTTTGCGGAGCGCGCAAAGCTGTCAAGCATGTTTCCCACTCCTATGTCAAACGTCTCCCCGTATATGTGGTAGTGCCTGAACGGCTCACCAACAAGCGCAAGTATCTGCGAATTCCCGCCGCTGACATACAGCGCAACAGGATCGGCAAGCCCTGCCATCGCCTTTGTTATCTCTATGTGCGCAACCGCATGGTTTACCGGAAATACTGGCACCCGAAGCCTC
>DUIS01000029.1 GCA_013330215.1 Microcaldota archaeon
TGGAGCCACAGTAGATGCGCTTGTGGTCAACTCCGCGACAGGGCAGACTGTGCCGGTAAGCATCGCGACCAATCCGATAACACTGAACGGGTCGACAACGGTATCTGCGTCTGTCTCAGGCTTGGTCTTCTCCAATCCGGCATATCTGTGGAGCATCACAGGATGCCCCGACTTCGTCAGTCCAGGCAGTGTCTCCTCATTCACCTATACCGCATCCGCCACAGGCCTCACATCAGACTGCGTATTCACTGTCTCGGTAACGGATACATACGGCAACACGGGAACCGGGGTCTCAGCAGCGCTGGCGGTCAATCAGCCCTCACAAGCAACTACCACTAGTACAAGTACAACCGTTAATACGACTACCACAATGGCGCAACAGAATGCAACTGTACAGGCACAGCCCGTAACGACAGTGCCAACAATAACCGTGCCAGCCAGTGCGGCAGCGGTTGTGCCTGCTGCAGCACCTGCAGCGTCGTCCAACAACAGTTACCTGATAGGCGTGACAGGGATAGTGATAGTCATTGTGGCCACTCTGCTATACTATCGCAGTACTGGTAGATTGGGCAGGAGTAGGCGTGGCAGGAGGCACTACTGAACGTTTCTTCCTCAGCCTCGCGCTATGTTCTGATCAGCCTGGTTAATGCCGCCTTGAGCTGTTTTGGGTTTTCCAGTGCTTTGCAGAGGCTTGCTTGTTCATATATGGTTACGGTCCTGCCCCCTCTATCCCTGGTAATCCTTGCTATTGCGCTGTTAACCCCTACAAAAGGGATACGCGTTTCGCAATTAACTATTCCGGTTTCATTTACGTCAAGCAGGGTGTATTGGCGGGTTCTTGGAACAGAGTCCTCGATCCATACACGGGTTATGGCGACACTCGCGTCCAGATTCTCCCTCTTAAAGTTCTGTAATGCTTCTGTGTCGGCTAGTTTCTTCTGGGGTATGTCTGCCGTTAGGATTGCCATTTTGGTCTTTGCCTCCATCTTATCACTTGAATACTGTTACTGGGTTTATAATATATAAGTCTTCTTGATGCCTCTGCCGTCATAGAATTAAGACTTGCGGGGGACGAGATTCGAACTCGCGCAGTCTCTACGACACAGGAACCTCAATCCTGCGCATTTGGCCAGGCTCTGCCACCCCCGCATAAGCGTTATATCTTCTTTACTTCCTTCTCTATCTCCTTGAGCTCGTCCTTGATAGAGCCAAGAGCCTTGCCGATTATCTCCCTAGGCGGCATCTGGCCGAATGATTCTACGGAGAAGCTGAATGTGCCGTCCTTCTCCTGGTCGTATGTCACTATGCCAGGCTGGAATTTCGCGTGCTTTTCGCCGTTTCCGAGCAACGCCTTGCAGTCTATCCTGAGCTTCTGCTCGTTCGCCAGCTTGATTATAGGTATTGCGCCGTTTGCCACCTTCACCTCCTTGTCCTTGGACTCGAGCTCGCTCGAGTATACTATCTTGGGGCCTGTGGCCTCAAGGGTGAACATTATCTCGTCCGTCTCGGAATAGCCTGAGCTCGGCGTCTTGATAGGTATTAGCCCTATGCGGTGCGCTATGTACTCGTCGAACATCGCGCTTGAGTTCTCGTAGAACGTCACGGTGTCTATTGCGAAGCAGCCCACATGGTTTATCGCCATGCGCCTCAGCGCGTTAGCCTGGCTGTTCCTCGCGTCCTTCAGCGTGAAGCTGAGAGTGCTCCCCTTTTCCTCAGTATTCTCTATCTTCATCTATTCAACTCAAAAAGTTAGCAAACCGCTAAATAGGCAATGGTAAATATATATCGGTAGAATATAGGATAATTAAGCTTATAAACGTTTACACGGGTGGGTTCTTGGGCTTTGAGGAGGTATTCAAGGGCATGATAAAGGAGGGTATGAACGGTTCGGAATGCATGCTTGTCTCGAAGGAGAGGCCCCACATATCAAAGGCTAAGATAGATAGGCACTCCAATGCCAAATACATAGTCGTGGACGCGTTTGAGCATTCAAAATACACAAGCGAGCTTGACGAAAGGTACATAGCCGCGCCAGAGCTTAGCTACGACCTGCTTTTCAGCATGCACGATGTCAATTCAAGGAGGAGCATTGTCTACAGGACGTTCCAGGATGTGGGGCTTCTGCATACGGCAGTAAAAAAGGACCTAGAGGCCTTCGGAAGGAAGGCGAACATAGAGGCGAGGGTAATAGGCCTGCAGAACGGTCAGGACTTCGGCATGCTTAAGGAGATATCGGATTTCATAGCAGAGCATAACATAAGGCTTGTCGAAGTCGACCTCTTCGGGAACAGCGTAAGGCACGTTGCGATAGACACGAAGCTGGGCATGAGCCTAAACATACTGATGGAGAACAGGATCTACAGGCCCGGCGAGCTGGTAAACAACATGACACTTGAGAACTTCGAGGCGGCATTGACCAAGAGGAGTGCAGCCCCGAAAAGGAGGCACACGAATAAGGCAGAACCAAAGCCGAAGGGTTAGGGACGCCAGTACAATCCGGTTAAATATGCACCCGTTAATTTATTAGTGAATATACGCGCGTGGTACCATGTGGTGGGAGGTTCCGAATCATTTAAAGATAAAGCATGGCGAGCTTTACATAGCTGGAAAATCAGCTGCGAAGCTAGGTAGGGAGGCCGGCACGCCGGTCTATGTCTACAACGGCAAACGCGTAGTGGAGAACTACAGGAGGTTCTACAGCACGCTGAAGAAATACACTGAAAGGGAGCTGCGCGTCTGCTACGCGATGAAGGCAAATTCAAATCCAGACATACTCAAACTGCTAAAAAAGGAAGGAGCGTGGGTAGATGTCGTATCCCCAGAGGAGGCGGAGCGAGCGCTGTCTGTAGGGTTCGACAGCGAGAAGGTGCTGTTCACAGGGACAAGCGTCTCGAACAGCGACCTGAAAAGGATCAGCGACATGGGCATAATGGTGAATATCGATTCGGTATCAGAACTCAAAAGGCTTGGAAGGATCGGAAAAAGCGGCATGAGGGTATCGATAAGGATGGATCCCGGAATAAACGGCAGCGGACACAGCTGGAAGGTCACGACAGCCGGCAGAAGCTCCCATGGCGTGCCGATAAAATTCTCGATTCCGAGAGAGGAGGTGCTTGATGTTGCAAGAATGTGCGAATCGGATTCATTCCGGCTGGCAGGGCTTCACATACACGTGGGCTCCAACTGGAGGACCAACGAGGAGATAAGCGAGTTCATCAACGCCGTTGACCTGGTATTGGATACCGCAAGGCAGGTCTCAAGGGCGCTGGGCCACGAGCTTGAATTCATAGACCTTGGCGGAGGCCCAGGGGTAAGGTACATGGAAAGCCAGAAGGAATTCCCGCTAGACGAATACGCAAGGCAGATTTGCAAAAGGATAGACGGTTCGCATCTGTCGCTCAATGCAATAGCGTTCGAGCCTGGCAGGTACATAGTTGCTGATTCTGGCATAATGCTTATGGAGGTAGTCGACGTGAAAAAAAGATACGGCGACTTAATAGTTGGTGTGAACAGCGGATTCAACCACATGGCAAGGGCAGCAATGTACGATTCCTACCATGAGATAATAAACTGCGCAAAAGCAGGCAAGAAGGCGGACACGCACGTGGTCATAGCCGGAAACCTGTGCGAGACCGGTGATGTCTTCACGAAAGAGCCCAGGCTCATGCCGAAGCCTGAGGAGGGCGACATACTCGCGATACACAATGCCGGCGCATACGGATACACAATGGCATCAAGATACAACCTCAGGGACTTGCCAAAGGAGATCGTGCTGTAAACACTATTCCAGCGGCTTTGTGTAAAGGTCTGCGTAGACCGGCCCTTTGTCTGTCAGGGTGCTGCTCTTTATCTTTATCTCGCTGCAGATGAATCTCCCGAATTCCTTGCCCGAATTCCTGTTTATGAATTCAAAGAGCTGCGCTATCTCGCATCTGGGGCGCGTCCTTGCTATTGTGATGTGGGGATGGTATTCCCTGCTGTCAATCCCCTCAACAATCGGCTTGATCTTCTTGAAGAGCGCCCTGTATATCAGGATGATCGCGTCCCTTCCCTCCTCAACATTTGCAAATATGACATTGGGCCTCTTTGAGGAGAATGTGCCTATGCCCTTTACAGAGACGTAGAACTTGGCGTGGCTGAGCTCTGCAAGCGCCTTTTTGGTCTCTGCAAGCATCGCGCCGTTTATATCGCCGAGGAAGAAGAGCGTTATGTGGAGGTTCTCCTTAGAAACGGGCTTCGCGCCATACTGGTCCAGCCCCACGCCCAGCTCCTCGAGCTTCCTCCTGACATCCTCTGTCAGCTCTATCGAGATGAATGTCCTTGCCCTTTCCTCTTGCTCATCCATACTAGAAGATACTGCACACAGTTAATATTCCTTTGCGTTGAATAATGGTTAGATTCGATGGATTACTCCGACACAACCGTAATGATACCTGTGAAGGACGAGCCCGCGGTTGCAGCAGTCACTAAGAGCGTTCTCAGGAACCTGCCCGGCTGCAAGGTGGCCATAGTCTACAAGGGATACGGCAAGGAGGGGCTGAAGCTGGGCTTTTCTGACAAGCGCCTTACGATCATAAAGCAGAATGGATCCGGGAAGGGGGTCGGCGTAGTCCAGGCAGCCAAGCACATACACACAGAGATAATGTGCCTCATAGATGGTGATGCCACCTACGAGGTGAACGACCTCAAGAAGGTCATAGCTCTTGTCCGCGATGGCGCTGACATGGCGCTTGGCAACAGGCTCTACAAGATAGACCCCGAATCGATGCCAGGGCACATACAGTTCGGGAACAAGGTGATCACGATTATAGCCGACATACTCTACGGCATGAACATAAAGGACTCGCAGACCGGGCTCAGGGCCGTAAGGAAGAGCGCATTCGACACCCTCGTGCTCAGGGAGAGGTACTTCGGCATAGAGTCGGAGATGAACATAAAGGGGCGCAAGAGGGGCTTCAGGATAGCGGAGACCCCGATAAAATATTACAAGCGGGTCGGTGAGGTGCAGCACCAGATGAAGCTTATCGACGGGGTAAACCTCGCGCTTCTTAATTTCAAGTGGCTGAACGACAAGTAATTCCTGATTCTTCGCTATACTTTTAGCTAAAAAGGTAAATGGGATTTGCGCAAACCTTTTAAATGTGGTGCGGAACATAATAGATACCGTGCGGCCTAGCTATGTTGTTGTGTTAGGGTCCCTGCTGAGCGGGATAGGCAAGGGGATAGTCTCCTCTTCCATAGCAAAGGTACTCTCCTCCTATGACATAAACACCCTTCCGCTCAAGTTCGACGGCTATCTGAATTTCGATTGCGGCACAATGAACCCCCTCAAGCATGGGGAGGTCTTCGTGCTTGATGACACTAGCGAGGTCGACATGGACTTCGGCACATACGAGCGTTTCCTTAACAAGGACCTCAACGGCTCGTTCTCTCTCACTGGAGGAAGGCTATTCAGCGAGATAA
>DUIS01000060.1 GCA_013330215.1 Microcaldota archaeon
TATATGGTGCCTATGGCGAACATGCCGGCAAAGGCTGTGTCCCCGCCGTATGCGCTGATGTATACGATTATGCCGAACATCAGCGCAGCAAGCAGGCTGATGAACACATACGGCTTTGATATGTAGAACATCGCAAGTATGGTTGCAAGAAGGCCTATGCATATGTCAAGAGACATTAGGTTGTAGTAATTCGCGCCTGCGATGCCTACAAGCCCGTATATTATCGCTATGGTTATTATAGTTGCGACAAGCGGCAGGATGTTCATCACTTCCCGTTTCCGCACTGTGTACAGGAAATAGAACGCGGTCACGAAAGCGGTGAGCAGCGTGAACAGCAGCGTATAAGTGCCTATTATATTCTGCATTTGATTGCCATTATGGGTAGATTCTGTTTATCATCCTTGGGAACGGTATGGCGTCCCTTATGTGCTCGAGGTTCAGCATCCACTTTATCAGCCGCTCTGCGCCCAAGCCGAACCCTGAATGCGGAACCGATCCGTATTTCCTCAGGTCTATGTACCACTTGTAGTTCTCGAGGTTCAGGTTCATCTCCTTCATGCGCTGCACGAGCTCGTCCTCCTTCCATATACGCTCGCTCCCGCCTATCAGTTCGCCGTGGCCCCTTGGCGCAAGCATGTCCGCGCATGCGACAGTCCCTCCGTCCTTGTTCACAGGCATGTAGAATGCCTTTATCTCCTTCGGCCAGTTGTAGACGAATATCGGCTTCTCCTCTTCCTTGGTGAGCAGGTGCTCCTCCTCGACTCCGAAGTCGTCGGCCCACTTCTTGTCAGAGCCGAGTTCGCCAAGCAATTGTATAGCCTTTTCGTATGTCATCTTCTTGAAGGGCGGCCTTATCTTGAGGAGCGTCTGCGGATCAACGTTAAGCTCCTTTAGTATGTCATCGTTGTTCTTTGCAAGCTTGTTCGCCACATAGCTCACCAGTTGCGCCTGCAGCCTCATGCTCATAGCGTTGTCGAAATATGCCATCTCGGGCTCAAGGTGCCAGTATTCGGCGAGGTGCTTAACGGTCCTGGACTTCTCGGCCCTGTAGGATGGCGCGAGCGTGTAAACCCTGTCAAGCGCGTAGACCATCGCCTCGGCGTAGAGCTGCGATGATTCGGTGAGGTAGACCTTCCTGTCGAAGTATTCGACCTCGAATAGGTTCGCGCCAGTCTCACCTCCAGATACCGTGAGAAGCGGCGGCGTTATCTCGTAGAACTTGTGCCTGTCAAGGAATTCCCTGAGGTAGCTGAACACGTAGGAGCGTGCCCTCATTATCATGCGCATGCGCTGGCTCCTAAGCCAGAGGTGCCTTACATCAAGTAGGAACTCCGCGCTCTGGTACTCCGTTATCGGGAACTGCTCACCGCTATGCAGCACGTTGAGCTCCTTGACGTCCATCTCTATGCCGCCTGGGGCCCTCTCGTCCTTCCTCAGCGTGCCGCTGACTATCAGGCTCGATTCCAGGTAGGCCTTGTCGATCGCGTCCCATTCGCTTTGCTTGATCGTGCTCCTGTCTATTATGCACTGGAGGGTGCCTGTATGGTCGTGCACCACCGCGAATATCTTGCCTCCGCTGCTGCGCTTCCTGTATATCCAGCACTTTATGACAGCGCTCTGCTTCTTGCCGCTCTTCGCGTCGCTTATGCTTGATGCGCTCTTGTACATCTTCAACATGGTAACACTTTCAAATGCCTCAGTTAAATAGCTTCTGTTCAAAGCTTTATATTATCAGTATAACCCATGCGGCTATTATGAATCCAGCCGCAACTATTATCGGTACGAGCAGCCTCGTTATCCCGAATATGGAGTTCGCGGTTGCGATTATGTTCTCCATGGCGTTCTGGCCCCAGACCTTGAACTTCTTCATCTCGCCCTTTGCATGGTAGACGCTCACAGTCTCCACGTTCGAGAGCGCCTGCTCTATCGTCTCGTCCAGGACGTTGACAAGCTTCTGGTATTTGGTGTACCTTCCGAGCACGTTAGACGCATTGAACTCCAGCGAGTTCACGGCGTGAGTGTCGGTGGTGTAGAGCTCCGCGTCTATCCTGTACTTTTTCTTTACGTGCTCTACGAGCGCGTTCCTGAAGGTGGGGAGCGCGTTGTTCGCGTTGAACTGCATGATCATCCTGGAGTAGCCGTTGAACCTGAACACCGCGACATTGAGGTTGCCGTGCGCTATGTCCTCGGGGCAGCCCAGCCTGAAGTAGAGTTCCTTGCTCGCTATGCCCATCCGCACGCTCTTGCTCCTGTGCGCGGCGTTGCCTATGGACTTTATGGCCTTTATGTACTCCTTGGCGAAGGGCGAGTTGAATTTTATCCCATCAAGCTCCTCCTTCGGCGCGGTCTCGTACCTTGAGTTGTGTGCGTCAATAAGTATGGATGTGTCTAGCTTCGCATCGAGCAGCTCCCTGAAGAGCACTGCGCTAGCGAGCGAGACGTCCTCGGTAACCTTAGGCGCCCGCGTCATTGTTACAAGGGAGACCTTCCCGAACGTCAGCGCGCTTATCTTCGCGTTTCCGTGCTCGCTTTCCAGGAAGCAGAATTGGGAGCCCCTCCTCAACGCTGGCTTGCAGTTCTTTACGCCGCCGTCCAGCGAGTCGCGTATGGCGTTGAACTGGTTGCTAGATATTGGGTTGTTGTCCATGTCCACCGCGCAGTGCATCACGAAGGTCGGCGCCTTGTACTTCGCCTCCGAGTACCTCTCGAGCATATACGGGAAGTTGCTCCCGCCGAGTGTGCCGGATGGCCCGTAGTGTATGTCAGGGGCGAAGAATATCCCCTTTATCGCGCCTTTCTCGTTCCTGAAGAGGATGGTGTCGGTCCTTATGTCGGTGAGCGTGCCGAAGTTAAGGCCGAACGGCGTTGATATGTTTATGTCGAATAGCCAGTTCTGTATCATCTGCGATACAGCGTCAAAGCTGTGGAAGCCATAGCTCTTCTTGTACGGCCTGTCCACTATGTATATTATCGCGTAGCTTATGATGAGGAATATGAAGATCCCGGAATAGAGCTTGAGCAGCAGGATGTTGAATGGCGTGCTGAACGAGAATATGGATTTGCTCGACGGCACGTAGAGCAGTATGTTGAGCGTAGGCTGAACGAGCGCGAGGAGCACTGCCCTTTTCTTCTGCCCCATCACCACCTTGTTGGCGAAGAACCACCATCCGAATATGCTTGCGTCGCCCACGAGTATTATGACGCTCGCCGAGGCGTAGTTGCTTGTTAGTATGTAGACAAGGCTCCCCAGGAGGACGAATATCGAGTATGATATGGTGCCTATTATGGATATGAAGAAGATGTACTTCACGTCCACGTACCTCTTGAACGCCTTGACTATTATTATCGTGAGCAGCGTGGGCAGCATTATCGCAAGTATGCCAGTTACCGAGCCGTTCGCGATTATGTAGTAGAAGCCGGTGTCTATAGAATTGTGGTTTATGAGCGCGACAGAGGCGATGCCCATTATCATGCTCATGAGCAGCAGCATTACGAAAAGCATGGGGGTGCCTGGCAGCCCTCTGGAGAATGGATTCAGGTCCTTCAGGAACTTGTCATACCCCTTTGAAGCCATATGAACACTCTGGTAAGCCTAAAACGGTGCAATGGATGGCGGACTGGAACACCTTGGTTCCCACTCCTATCTCCCGAACCTCCTCTGCCTTTCGGAGAAGACGCGCAGTGCCTTCTCGAGATCCTTCTTCTCGAAATCAGGCCAGTATTTCTTGGCAAAATAGAGCTCGGAGTAGTCGGACTGCCAGGGCAGGAATCCGGAAAGCCGCTCCTCGCCAGACGTCCTTATTATGTAGTCGACCTCTGGAAGCGCTGCGGTGCGCATCTTCTGCGCTATCAGGGCTGGCGTTATGCGCTCGCTCTTCCCGTTCAGCGCGTCGTTGTAAAGGCTCTTGAAGGCATGCATCAGGTCGTCCTTACCGCCATAGCCAACAAGAATGTTTATCGTGAACTCCTTGTATGTGTTGGTCTTTCTCTGCAGCGAGAGGAGCGCGCTCTTGACGCGCTTTGGAAGAAGGCTGAGATCACCTATTATCTTCACGTTTGCGCCGTTCACCCTCAGCGTCTCAAGGAGCTTCGGGTCACTTGCCCAGTGCACGAGAAGGCGATATATTATGTTTATCTCCGACCTGCCCCTGTTCTTCACATTCTCTGTCGAAAGCGCCCATACGGTGAGGGTGTTCACGCCGAAGCCCTTCGCCCATATGCCGAAGTTTATGAATTTGTCGACGCCCCTCTGGTAGCCCTTCAGCACGGTAAGCCTGTGCGAATTCGACCAGCGCCTGTTTCCGTCGGGTATGAGCGCCAGATGGCTTGGAACGTTCTGAAGCTTTTCTCCGGTTCTTCCCTTCATTAACATATACACCTTATAGAATTGGTCGTAACTAAGATTATTAATTATTAACATGAATGGCTTTAAATACTTATTGTAGTTCGTGGTCCTCGTTTGCGCCTTTCCCCATGAATCCGTCGAGGATTAATAGGCAAAAATGGCAAGGGCATGCATCAACGCAATTCTATTAAAGGTATTGCATCATAATGTATGCGTGATAGAATGAAAAGGATAATGGTAGGGCCGCCGGTTCCCTCGGTGTGCATGCTGCGCCCTCCAGTTTACAATATAGAGCTGAATAATGGAAGGAGTGCTGTTTTGGAAGTCAGGGATGCAACCGATCATGAGAAAGAGGACTATGGGAGGGCAACAGGCGGAATTAATGGGAAGTTGCACATCCTCAGCATAACGGAATACAGGCATGGGCTTAACGTAAGGGATCTTTGCTGCCTAAACCCGAATCGCGTGATGACTATCGATTTGACAGAGGGCCAGGATTTAAGAAGCCGCATAGAGGAGGAGGTAAACAGGCGATACAACCGCGATGGCTTGCTTGGAAGGGTGCGGTCATTTTTGCGCGGCTGAATAGTTTAAGCCCGGATTTTGCCGAAAATGGGGCAAGCAATAAAATATCTTGGCTTCGTTATATATTGGTGGTTTCTTGGCAGCCCTGGACTATGACCTCTACTCCGTGGATTCGCTTGACGGCGTGCTGGGAAACGAGCACCAGATAGCAAAGCTCAGGAGCTTCGCAAGTGCGATAAACAAAGGTAGGGCGTGCACCCCGCTGCTCATATATGGACCCACAGGCACTGGGAAGAGCCTCTCCGCAAGCCTGCTCGCAAAGGAGAACGGATGGAACATGGTTGAGCTGAACGCGAGCGACTACAGGGACAGGGAAACTATCGAGAGCAGGATGCTATCCGCGGCGACGTCAAGGTCACTTTTCGGCAACAGGAACCTTATACTCCTTGACGAGATAGACGAGACAGCCTCGGGATTCGACAAGGGCGCGGCCCCTGCGATAAACAGCCTTATAACAAAATCGAAGAGCCCGATAATATTCATAGCGAACGACATGTGGGACCAGAGCATATCATTCCTGAGGGGAAAGGCCGAGCCCGTCGAATTCAAGCGGCTTGCGCCGGATACCGTGCAAAGGATACTCTTCAGGATCGTTGATAGATTCAAACTCGGCACTGGCAAGGAGATCGTAGACATGATAGCCAACAGGGCTAATGGCGATGCGCGCAGCGCGATAAACGACCTTTCTGTTCTCATAGGCGCGGAGGCGAACGAGGAAGCGACAGAGGTGATAGGCCTCCGCGACAGGAAGAGTGACATATTCCACGCGCTTGACAGGATATTCCTCACCAATACGATAGCCGCGCCGCTCAGGGCGGTTACGGGCACAGACGTTACGAACGACATGCTCATCAAGTGGCTTGACGAGAACATACCGAAGAGGTACACGAACAGCGAGGACATGTGCGCGGCGTTCGATTCGCTTGCTAGCGCCTCAACCTTCGCGGCAAGGGCGCAGCGCTCCCAGTATTACACATACTGGAGGTACATGAACGTGCTAATGTCGAGCGGCGTCGCGCTCTCAAAAAGGCATCTCCCCGAGTCAAGGGCGGCCTACTCCTTCCCGAGGGCGATAAAGGAGCTCAGCGGCTCGAAGGCGTCTAGGGGGCAGGCCAGGCAGATTGCGGCGAAGCTGCAGCGCGTATTCCATTCCAGCGCCTCGGACATAATAAGGGGCGAGATGCGCATGCTCTCGCGGATAACAGCGAAGGCGATATCAGACAAGGAATGCACCAAGGAAGAGGCTGTGGAGGAGCTGGGCAAGACATACACGCTTGACGAAAAGGAGGTTGACTACATGCTGGGCATGGCAGCGCTTAATTAGGGCTTGGGGATAAACTTTTATTTGCATACGTGGTTTATATTGATGCTATGGAGAGCAAGAAGGCGCAGAGCGCCGTGGAGTACCTTACAACCTACGGCTGGGCGATACTGATAATAGGCATAACGCTTGGCGCGCTCTACTCGCTGGGCCTGTTCAGCCCCAGCTCATTCATATCCAACCAGTGCATCTTCCCTGCGGATTTCGGGTGCATCAGCAACTTCTTCTACGCGAACGGCTTGCTCGCCATCAATCTGGAGCAGGCAACGCCCTCCGCGATAAACATAACCGGGATAGGCTGCAATGCTGGAGGTAACCCTACGAACATGACGCAGTATACCGGCGCAAACCAGATATTCCTGCCGATAGGGACTAACGTCACGTTCTCGACAAACTGCTATGCCAACGGAACCATATACTCATCGCAGCCGGGATCGCTGTACAAGGGATACCTGCTTGTGAACTACACAAGCCTTCAGACAGGGTTCCAGCACGAGCTTGTGGGAAGGGTAGTGGACAAGGCCTCATGATCGCTTATTGCAGATAGGATCAGTATGATTAGAAGACCTGGCTCTTTACGCCGAGTTCTACAAGGAGCATGCGCATCGTATCGTTCATGTGCTCGCTCGTTGTCTTTATGCTCGCCGCCTGCTGATGGCCTCCGCCGCTCAGCTCCCCATTTGTCGCGACCTTCAGGCGCTCTATTATCTCGAGCAGATTTACCGAGCCCGACAGATCCTTGCTTATCCGCATGGAGATGTAGTTGCCGTAGTGCACTATCGTTATCGTGTTTCCGTTGTTCTCGGTTTCAAGGTGGTTCTGCAGCTTTGAGCTGTACCTACCTG
>DUIS01000059.1 GCA_013330215.1 Microcaldota archaeon
CCTTGTTTGCCTTCGAGATTGCGGGATCAGTGGTGAGGCGAGCTACCTTCACAACTACCTGACTTTCTAGGTCCATGATATGATATTTGATCGAAAGCTATATAAGACTTTATGTACGGCGATTAACCCGCCTCCCTCGTAATTGGAAAACGCCTTGGCCGGGATTCGAACCCGGGTTACAAGCGCACTGCCACATAATGTGTTGACAGGCTCGCATGCTGGACCACTACATTACCAAGGCATCGTAATATTATGTTCGGCTATAACTAAATCTGTTTGGTTTTCTGGTCTTGAAGCGAAAGATATTAAAGGGATTAGATATATATTAAATTGGTAGATAAAATGGGAACAATAAATAGCAGGAGAACCGCTATCTTGGACGTGATAGATGCAATGGGGCAAGATGAGCGGGTGGCTTTTGTGCGAAGGACAGAATTTGGGTGGAATGAACAACTGGACTTGACTAGATCTAGATTAGTCTCGATAAGACTTGCGCTAGCACAAAACCCGTTTCTGTATAGGACTATTGGAGAGATTTTAGAAAAGGACAAAAACCATAGGGTTAAGGCATTGGTAAGGTCAAATCATGGGATACAGGGCCGTACAACCAGTGCCAATAGGCAGGAGCCTGTTCAGCTAAGGGTATGACAGAGCTACGGTGTTAGCCTCTTCCTGTCCCTTGGAAACATTGAGCATTCGCGTATGTTGTTCGCGCCGACTATCTTCATTGTCAGCCGCTCGAGCCCGATGCTCCATCCTGCATGAGGCGGTGCGCCGTACCTGAACGAGTTTATGTAGAACTCGAAGTTCTTAGGGTTCATGCCCTTCTTTTTGAGCGCCTCTATGAGCAGCTCCGGTATGTGTATACGCTGTGCCCCGCTTAGTATCTCGAGCCCCTTATATATGAAGTCATAGCTCTCTGTCAGTTCAGGATTGTCCTTGCATGGCATCGAATAGAACGCCCTGAGTGCTGTCGGGAACTTCCTTATGTATACAGCGTCGCCGTATAGCTTCACTATGCCAGGTTCGTGCGCCCTTGATATGTCATCACCGAATTCTATCTCGAATCCGTCCTTCTTCAGCGCTTTTATGACCTCCGTGTATTCAACGTGCTTTATTTCCGGCACCTTAAGATCTACGCCAAGCAGCTTCAGCTCTGCCTGGTTCTCCTTTATCACTGCCCTTATCATGTCCTTGAACGTGGATGTCAGGACCTCGAGCGCCTCGTCTGCGCCAGCAAATGCCATCTCTATATCCATCTGGTTCGACTCGGTCAGATGATATACGGTATTTGACTTTTCCGCCCTGAAGACCGGTGTCTCTATCACTACCTTTTCCAGCCCACCTATCACCGCCAGCTGCTTATACAGCTGGGGGGACTGCGCGAGGTACGCTTTTTCCTCAAAGTATGCTATCGGGAACAGGTCCGCACCGCCCTCGCTGGCCTCTGCTATTATTGATGGGGTCTTTATGTGCACGAATCCCTTTTTAGTAAGGCTCTCCAGAAAGGCGTTTGCCAGAGTAGACTGTATCTTGAATATTGCTGCAGTTACAGGCCGTCTCAGGTCTATGCACCTGCTGTTCAGCCTTACATCGATATCCGCAGGGACCTTTCCGGTCACCTCAAAAGGAATCATAGCGGAGATAGGGTTGAGATTCTCGATTGACTTGATAAGCACCTCGAAACCCTTTTTCGCTGTTGCATTTCACTTCACGGTTCCTACGATCTTTACGACGCTCTCCTTGGGGATAGCCATTGCCTTCATTACTTTTTTATCGGTCTCGCCATCCTTTCCTATGATCTGCACTATGCCCGTGCTGTCGCGTAGCAGAAGGAATGTTATCTTTGAGGTCTCCCTTACCTCATGCACCCAGCCGGCAAGTGCCACTTCCTTGCCGTCCATTGACTCGTTGAGTTCGTTTACCATATGAGTGCGCATCACAGAATCATCTTCATTAACAAATTTGGCGCTTAATATTATAAACTATCTGTCTGATGGCTATTCTGTTGTGTAGAATAAAAGTATCTGGTTTAGAGTCAGTCTTCGCGGAGTTTCTTTTTGATGCCTTCCTCCCTGTCTCTCGGTAAGGGGTGGGTGCTCGTAACCGAAAGGATCAGGCTGTTCCAAAGCCCAAAATCCAGCAGTTCGCCGCCATGAAGCTTTCTTAAGGCAGAGATTGCAGCATGAGCATCGTAGCCGGCCTCCTGCATGTACTGCAGAGCTAGCTCGTCTGCCTCCGATTCGTACTTTTGCCCCTCTTGGCGGAGTGTAAGGTAGCCTCCGGCCATCCCAATCGCGGCGAGGCTGGTGTTGCAGATGGCCCTATAGAGAAAGCCGTGCCCGCGCTCTTTCAATTTAGCATTATTCTCGGATATGCCATCTACAAGCATTTTAGTGTACTCTTCGCCTTTCCTCTCTAACCTGCGTTTGTCATCATTCACATAATGAGCCACTTCGTGGGCGATCGTAAAGGCCAGCTCGGCATTGGTCATGGAGTCAACCAGCGTATGAGTAAGCTCGATTGATTCGTTCTCGCGGTTTACGCACGCCTGCATCGTGTCACCATCTATGCTCTGGACCATGCAGACCTTATATGCAGTTCCGGCTACGCCTTGGATGTCTTTTGAAATCCTGAGAGCCCGACTTAAGCTTTTGGTTTTTTCCATATCAATCCCTGAGTGGTCAACGGAGCATGCGCCACTATATCACTGTGCCGCCTTGCAGCCTTATCCCCTTCGCATCGGCAGCATGCATATAGGTTGTGCATCGGATATGTGAGAGATTTTGTGCGACTCTACCCTAAACACTCGTTCCATGGCAGCTAGAATATCTCCTATATCCAGTTCAGATTGCCTTGCGGCTTTGTTAATTTTAGTTTTTATGTCGCCGAATACTATTTCTTCTGAAGTGTTTTTCTCTAATCGAAGAAGTGAATTATATACACCTGCATCTGCCATTCTCTTGACCGTGGTCTCACGGCGACTTTCCCTGATATTATTTCGGACCTTGCCAAAGCCCCCATCAATGAAAATCGGTGCGACATACCTTGCCAACCATCGATTTTGCGCTTCATAAGTTGGTTTTTGCATTAACATTTGATCACATTGATATTGTGGATTTCTTAATATATAAACCTTTGCGCAGATTTATAGTCGATTTGACGTCGTGAAATATGGATCCCGTTGGGGTGAATTGAACACCCAACCTGTCGCTTTCCAACATGGTTGTGTACAGACTACAGGCGACCGCTCTAGCCATTGAGCTACAACGGGATATTGAATATTTATAGGCACTAATATTAATATCTTTAAGAGATGTATCAATTTAAGCGAAGAGGCACATTCGGCCAATGGATATGCTCGAAGCTACTAATGATTCGATGGTCCAGAAAGAGGAGGATGACGATGAGAACGTGTCCGTGCAGGGCAGCATATCGCACGATGTGATAAGGAAATACCACAGCGCGCCCATCGCCATCTACCGCATCAAGGACACCTACGTCGACATAACCTCCAATCCTAACTTCTTCGACTCCCTGCTCGTGATAATCTCGCTCATAGCCTTCGCGGCTGCATTCCCGTTCTACCCGATACTCATCCTTGCGGTACTTGCGATTGTGCTCTTCATATTCACGCTGAGGCACGCCTTCCTCGGCCTGATAATACTCATGGTGCTGATCTTCCCGATGCTGATGTACCAGACGCCTGCGCTTGCCTACATCTTCCTGCTTGTCATGACAATAGGCTTTGTCTTCGGGTACAGGCACTACCGCACGCTCATATTTGCAATGATACTCGTGCCGCTTGCGCTCTCGCCCCTAGGCTGGATCTTCGCTATACCTGCGCTGATATTCGGGGTCCTGATAGTGGGGTACAAGCGCGCGATGGTGCTTGCTGCGATATTCGTGATAGGCGTAGTTATGCTCTCCGCGGTCACGGCTGTACAGAACACAGCCTACATAACCTACGACGCGCATACAGCACATACCAGCATGGGAAATTCGCCAGCGCTCAATTACTCGATACCTAACAAGACTGCGCCTAACGTATTCACCTTCGGGTCAGGGATAAGCGCGGTCGTGGCAAACCTGAACAATCAGAACGTTGTCAGCTACATGTACGTTGAATTCGGCGAACTTTTCGGCGCGTTGATTGTACAGCCCCTCGAATACATACCTGAACTCATAGGGATAATCGTGGCCGTATTCGTCATAGACGCGGCTGCGGTAGCGAGCAGGTCGGCATACAAGGGCACCGAGGCGAGCATAGTCGGGATAATATATCCGCTTCTCTATGTTGCGATAAGCAGCATCTCCGGAAGCGGCAGCAACATGGTGTTTGTGCTCGCCTTTGGCAGCTTCCTGATCGCGCCTGCTGCGCTATATGTGCTTGAACTGAACAGAATAGACATTGTAAAGGCCCTAGAGGTACGCAAGGAGGACCTCCGCCTGAAGTTCGGCGAGGCCTTCGAGGACCTGATGGCGAGCAGCCCCAGCGAGAAGTTCGGGGACATCGGCGACTATGAGGCGACCAAGAAGGAACTGAAGGAGGCAATAATATCGCCAATAGAGGAAAAGGCGGTGGCAAGAGCATACAACATAAAGCCGGCAAAGGGGGTGCTACTCTTCGGCCCTCCTGGAACAGGAAAGACCATGCTGATGAGGGCCATAGCCAACGACATACGCGCAGGGTTCTACCTTGTAAGGACGCCCAACCTCGTGTCAGGGATTCCCGGCGACACTGAAAAGAGGTTATCCAACATATTCGCCATAGCGAGCAAGAACGCGCCGTGCATACTCTTCTTCGACGAGATAGACTCCATAGCTAGGAGCAGGAGCCAGGGGAATGTGGACGAGGTCCACAGGCAGATGCTCTCAGAGCTCCTCATACAGCTTGATGGCTTCCAGAGGCTGAAGAGCGTTGTCGTCGTAGGCGCGACGAACGTGCCGAATGTGATAGACCCCGCAGTGCTGAGGCCTGGGAGGTTCGACAAGATCATATACATGCCCCTGCCGGACTTCATAGGCAGGAAGGAAATATTCAAGATATACCTCAAGAAGCTCCCGGTCTCGAAGGACATAAAGTATGACGAGCTCGCGAAGATCACCGAGAGGTTCTCCGGGGCAGACATAAAGGGGATGTGCGACAATGTGGCACAGGAGATCGCGCAGGACGCCGCGAGCAAGCACAAAGTGCTCGAGATAACGCAGGAGGACATCGTGAGCGCGATAAAGTCAACTAAGCCCTCCACAACCCTTTCACAGCTCAAGCAGTACGAGCAGTTCAAGATAGACTTCGAGAGGAGGGGACTGAACCAGGAGCGCGTGGAGAAGGACAAGGTCACGGCCATAAGCGACGTGGTAGGCCTTGAGGAGGTCAAGAAGGCGGTCGTCGATGCCGTAGAGACCCCGCTGGAGCATCCCGAGCTGGTCAAGAAATACGGAGTTAAGCCGATAAAGGGCATTCTGATGTTCGGCCCTCCTGGCGGAGGCAAGACGATGTTCATGAGGGCTGTAGCCGGCGAGCTCAAGGGAGTAACGATGCTGGAGATAAACGGCGCAGAAGTCATGCAGCAGGATGTTAACAGCGCGCTTGCGGCCATCAAGGCGATGTTTAACAGGGCTGTAGAGAATGCGCCATCCATACTCTTCATAGACGAGCTTGACGGCATAGCGCCGAAAAGGGAGGACGCGAGCGAGGCTGCGATAATGCTAACATCAGAATTCTTACAAGAAATGGACGGGTTCATGGAAACTGCTGGCGTGGTGCTTGTCTGCGCAACGAACAGGCCCGAGGCGCTCGACCCCGCGATATTGAGGCCTGGGAGGTTCGACAAGCTGATATTCGTACAGCCGCCGGACGAGGCGCACAGGTCTGCGCTCTTCCAGCAATACCTCAAGGACGTGCCCGCGGAGAAGGCGATAGGCTATGCGCAGCTCGCAAAGGAGACCGAGGGCTATACGGGTGCGGACATAGCCAACATATGCAGGGAGGCTAAGCAGAAGGCCATGAACGAGAGCATAAGCTCGGGAGGCGAGGTCCAGGTCTCTATGAAGATGCTAGAGGATGTCATAAAAACAGTAAAACCATCTGCGCCAGACTCGTTGGTCAAGTCCTACAAGGATTTCCTTGAGAAATACGGTCAGAGATGAGTCAGCCCTTGGCGAGCCTTTTCGCGAAGGCGCCGTTTGCGACAACCCTCGAATCGTCGTTTGCGGTTATCTGAAGGCGCCCCTCGCGCATCCTCAGGTCGCAGAACTCTATCTTTATGGTGTCGTTGGTGCGCAGCCCTGTAGTTGCGATCGCGGACGAACCCCAGAACGATGCCGGAACCGCGTTCACAGAATCAGTCACAACGCATGATGCAACTGCGGTCTGGCCGGGCTTGCCCAGCCTGTTCACATGCCTTATCGGGTCTATCTCCAGAAGCCTTCCGATTATGTCTGTCCTTCTCACATCGCCAGAGATTGTAGAATAGTCAGTGAGCGCGGCCATTTTGGTAGGAGAAAGCCTGTTTATTATCGTGCTCTGCGTTGTCCTTAGCTCCCCTACGGCACTGTCGAAGAGCGCGTTGCCCACAATCACCGTATCGCCGCGCTCGAAGGCATTGATGTCGATGAGATCCGAGAGCTTGCCCCAGAGGTTTAGCACAATGGTGGAGCCTTCTTCGCCGAGTATTACAGTCCTGCGTGCCCTCTCCTTTCCCTGCACGTTGAGCGGCTGGGGGTTGAATATGCGGTATACGATGTCCTTCACGTTGACTATTGACTCCTTTGTCCCGGCATCCGCTCCTGGTCCCTTGCTGTCCTGGCTCTTTACGCGGTTAAGAAGCTCCTTTACGCTCACGTTCCCTTTTGTCTGTGCATACATACCGTCCTTGAGCAGCTGCTCTGCCTGCGCCCTGGTAAGGAAGCCAGAGAACTTGTCAACTACCTTCTCTATGTCTGACATCAGATAGTATGATGAATGAATAAATAAATATAAGCTGGTAGAAGTGAGAAAATTAAGGTCCGAGTTTCTTCTGCAACAACGACCTGAGCTTTGCTATGAAAGCACCTCAGATAGTTATCGGAACAGTTGTTAGGGAAAGGGCCAAAAGTGACTTTATATCAAATTTTGGTGTGTCTGGGTCTTTCATATACTCCTTAATCAAGGCCCGTATGTTCTTTTTAACCTCTTCCTCTGTTTTTCCTTGGCTTGCTATATCAAGTAGTGGACAAGAAGCAACATACCATTTACCCTCTCTAGCGATAACAATTGGTAATCCTATTTCCATAATATCATCCCAATGGGCTCGCGGAGAATCGAACTCCGGTCTTCAGCGTGTAAGGCTGACGTCGTACCATTGGACCACAAGCCCTTATCTTGACTGCTTCTTGCAGAGAGTATTTATCCTATTTATCGCGTAGTCTAATATCTCTTTTGGCGGAAGCGCAACTATCCTGAAATGCGAGCTTGCCCCAAAGCCTGAGCCCCTTGTCACCTGTATCCCCTCCTTTTCAAGGAGCATGTCCGTGAACTCCCTGTCGCTCTTTATGCCCAACTTTGCCAGATCGACTCTTGGCAGTATATAGAACGCACCGTTCGGCTTTACAGTCTGCAGGTACGGATTCTCGTTCAGCAGCTTTGTCGCACGGTTTGCGCGAAGCGCTATCTCTTTTACCATAGCGTTTATTGCCTTCTTGTGCTCCTTTGTGTTCCTTATCGCCTCGACGGTCGCGTACTGCGCCGGCGAGTTTACTGACAGCCTCATTAGTGCATAATTGTAGAGCCGCTCCTTGAGCGCCTGTGATTTCCTGTCGCCTTCAGGCACTATTATGTAGCCTATCCTGAAGCCGGTCGAGTCGTACACCTTTGAGGCACCGTTTAGTATAGCATGCGGCATGCCCTTCGCGAGCTGCGACAGGCTTGTGAACCTCGCGTTGTTGTACACAATCTCGTCGTATATCTCGTCGCTTATCAGGAATATACCGTGCTCGTTAGCGATGTCCACGACCTCCTTAAGCACGCTCTTGCTCAGGACCGTGCCGGTAGGATTGTTCGGGTTGGTTATCATCATGTATTTTATCCTGTCTTTCTTGCTTCCAATCTTTTTGAGCGACCTTTTCAGGCCTTCTGTGTGTACGTCCCAGTTGCTGCTTTCATCGTAGTTCTCGATTATCGCGTTGCCGCCATTCAGCTTCAGCCACGGAAGATAAAGGGAGTAATAGGGCTTGAACAGTATGGCGGAATCGGATTCGTTTATCAGCGCGCTGTTCAGGAACATCAGCGCCTCGGAGACTCCCTGCGTCACTATGATGTCGTCATGTCCGAGCTTGATCCCGTAGAGCCTTGAGTACCTTTCGGATACCGCATCCTTCATCTCTTTCGAGCCGTCAGCGGCGGTGTAGCCAGTGATCCTCTCCTGGAGCGCCTCCTTGTACGCGTCTATTATGTATTTAGGGGTCGGGAAGTACTTTGCCGGGTCGCCCCTGTTCAGCCTTATGATGCGCTTCCCCTTCCGCTCGAGCTTTTCCGCGAGCTTGTCCTCTTCTTCGATAGGGTTGAGCGCGTATTTCCCTCTCCCTGAAAGAAAATCCATAATACCAGTAATTAATCTATGAATAGCTTAAAATCATTTCCATTCCGAGTCCGCCTCATCTATTATGAACCTGCCAACGCTCCCAGACCATGTCACATGGCTTTTCGTGACTATTATCCTCTTTTTGAAGAGGGGTGCGTCAAGCACGAATGATTCCGCCTCTCCGCCTTCGAACAGCATGTTTATCCTGTATTTCTCGTTTATCTTCTTCAGCTTCTCTATCATCGTGTTGTCAATCCGTGCGCCAAGGAAGCTCCTGTCAAATCCCTCAGCGGCTACCTGCGTCACTATAACCTCGTAGTCCTTTGCAAGCTCCGACAATTCCACAATCGGATCTATGTGCCATATGGGCGAGATAGGTTTTATCGAAAGCCTTTCACATATCTTCTCTATCCTCTCCTTCTGGTAGGTGCTTGCTACAGCTCCTGTGACAAGCTCGGTTACCCTGTTCTCAACGAGCGAATCCTCTATATCCTTGAGTTCCTTCTCCTTCTCCCCTTTTGTCTTGTATATGACCTGCCTTATCCCAAGCGCATCAGCCTGCATCTTCGAGTAGTCAATATTGGGTTTGTGGAACATGTAGCTGAAGTCGTTGTCTGACACCATGGTGATAAGAAGCTCCACCGGATTCTCAGCATGGACCTTGTGTATTGCAAGGGTCGAATCCTTACCGTCGCTGAAAAGTGCCGCTCTCATGTTATCATCTTGCGTCGCTTGATGGGCAGATATGCCTCAATATGCAACTCTCGCAGTATTTCTTCCTTGCTGTGCATG
>DUIS01000007.1 GCA_013330215.1 Microcaldota archaeon
CACCTTTACGACACCCTTCGTGACAACGCCAAGGACAACTGTGCCGATGCCCTTCACATTGAAGGCCTTGTCCAGGTCTATCCTCTTCTGTTCGGTTGTACCTGGAGCCTTCCCTTCGGTTATCGCGTCAAGAAGCCTGTCGGTGTCGCAGAACGAGTAGTTCTCGAGCTTTATCGCGGAGAGAAGATTTGAGATGTCGTTGTCCTTTGTGAAGACCACGGACTTGCCTAGAACGGAGCATGCGACGAGAACCTCGCCCAGCGCCTTATCTATGCTTTTCGTGCTTACTATGATCCGGTCCGCGACGAGCATGCACTGCGGCAGCGCGTAGAATTTGTCCTCGAGGGAGCTTGGCATTACCGCGACTATGGTGTTGCCGTCCGCCTTGCGGTTGTAGAAGGTTATGCTGTTCTCCGAGCCCTTCTTGCCTATGAATTCGGCAAGCTCCTCGTCAAAAGGTATTGCGATTATTGTGTTAGTCATGCAAACAGCTTTCCGTTTTTGATTATATAATTACAAAGTTAAGTATTATCTATTCATCCGTTAGCAGCCAATCAGTGCAAGTAACTGCCAGAAATGCCCGCACAGGCAGGAATCAGAAAGGCATTTTAACCTATGGCTTCAATACTATATTACAAACATAAAGTAACTGCAAAGAACTAGCATTAGCGTACTTAGGAGCTTTTTCTGGCCATAAGTAGGCTATACGTAAGGAGTTGTAGGCTTACTTTAAAATGGTGAATTAGTTGAAAGAATTTAGAGAACTAGGTCTCAAGCACGAGCTGCTTGAAGCGTTGAATGAGATGGGATTCCGCGAGATGACGGAGGTCCAGGAACTTGCGATACCCGCAGTGATGCAGCACAAGGACGCAGTGGTAAGGTCGAAGACAGGAAGCGGCAAGACTGGCGCGTTCCTCGTGCCGATAATGCAGAGCATAGAGCACAAGAGCTACCCGCAGGCGCTGGTCATAGTGCCGACAAGGGAGCTTGCGGTCCAGGTCAGCCTGGTCTCGGAGAAGTTAGGCAGGAGGTGCGGGATAAGGAGCACGGTAGTCTACGGCGGCGCATCGATCAACATGCAGATGCAGAGCCTCAGGAGGGGTTCTGACGTGATAATAGGCACACCCGGAAGGATAATAGACCTCATCGAGAGGGGTTCGCTGATGCTTGGCAGGATAAGGTACCTAGTGCTTGACGAGGCCGACATGATGCTTGACATGGGATTCATAGAGGATGTAGAACTTATAATATCGAATGCCCCAATGGAAAGGCAGACCATGCTCTTCTCGGCAACAATGCCTAGGGAGATAGTGAGCATAGCAAGGAAGCACATGAAGCCCGATGCCGCTAAGATCATTGTAGGAGAGGAGGAGGATCTTACCGTATCGACCATAAGCCACACCTACTTCATAGGTAACGGGAGGACGAAGTTCGCTGCACTGCTCTCATACATAGAGAAGTTCAACCCGAAGAAATGCATAATATTCACATCGACACAGCGCGAATCGGAGTATGTGCACAACTTCCTGAGGAGCAACGGCTTCAATGCGATAGTGATGCACGGGGGGCTCACTCAGGCGATGAGGGAGAGGTCTCTGCACGAATTCAAGACCACTGCGACCTTCCTGATATCCACAAATCTCGCATCGAGGGGGCTTGACATACCAGACATAACCGACATAATAAACTTTGACGCGCCGGATGACCCGCGCATATACGTGCACAGGGTAGGAAGGTCCGCAAGAATGGGCAAGAACGGCAGGGCGTTCACCATATTCGGATACGATCAAGAAGACTTGATGCGCGCAACGACAAGGGTTGCGAACATAAAGATGGAAAAGCTGGTGCTCGATACCGACAAATTCAAGAATGTGCAGCTCCCCATGCAGCGCAGCAGGCGCGAGGGAGGAGAGCGCAGGGGAGGATTTGGAGGCGGAAGAAGGGACTACCGCGAAGGAGGAAGGGGCGGTGGCGACCGCAGCCAGAGAGGTGGAGGGAGGAGCTGGCACGGTGGCGGCGGCAACAGCAACAACAGGCACGAGTACAAGAGAGGATCGCGCTAGAGCGGCCCTTTCCATTTTATTTTAGGTTACCCCTCTTGCAGAAGAGGGTAACTGATATATAATTATAAGATAAAAGCAGTAGTAGTGGATACAATGGCAACGGCACGCAAAAGCATAGGAGTAGTAGGCATAGGGAGCATGGGGCACAACATCGTAAAGCTGCTCCGCGACAAAGGGTACTCGCTTGTTATTTATGACAGGACGAGCGAGAAATATTCTGATTACGCCGCAGATAATGGAGTCTATTGCGCAAAAGACGCTGATGACTTTGTGGAAAAGCTCAGGCAGCAGGAAGGGAATGCAAAGGTATGGATGATGCTTCCTGGCGGCGCTGCAACAAACGAGTTCGTTTCGGATATCTCGGCAAGCCTGCGCAGGGGCGACATAGTTATTGATGCCTCGAACTCAATGTACGAGGATTCGATCGCGAACTCCAGGAAGCTCAGCGATAAAGGAATATATTATCTGGATGTGGGCTGTGGCGGAGGACCGAAAGACCTGTTGAATGGGGTCTCGCTGATGGTAGGTGGCGAGAGGGAGGCTTTTGAGAAGGCAGAGGATGTCTTCAAGACCATAGCGGGCAACGGAACCTACGGTTATGTGGGTGGAAGCGGCGCAGGCCATATGGTAAAACTGGTTCACAACATCATTTTCTATTCTATTTTCCCTGTGGTTGTCGAAGGCACGGAGATGCTGCTGAGGATGGGAGAGGATAGAAAAGGGGAGATCGACATGAACGAGGCGCTGAGGCTGCTGGCCGCAAGCCCGCCAATAACCACCAGCATAACATCGGCAATAGCAGAGGCATATACAGAAGGGCTGCCGGATGGCGCTCCAGAAATAACAGTCTCGGGAATGGTCAGTGAGGGGGTCAAGAAGGCGCATGCGCTTAGGATAAACCCTGGCATCATAGAGACGGTGCTTTCAAGGTATCCGTACATGTCCAAGAAATCGAGAGAGATATACGCTGCCGCAAAAAAGATAATTACCAGCCATTAAGCTTAAAGTGCGACTGCCGGGATTTGAACCCGGGTCACTGCCTTGGCAAGGCAGCGTCCTACCAGGCTAGACTACAATCGCATGTTTAGCTTTTAGGTATCAGGATATAAATTGCTATCCTTAATATGACTTTGCAAAGTTTGCCATGTGCTTTGCCTTCTTTCCGCAGTATATGCACTTCTCGGCCAGCTTGCCTTCATCGAACGGTATGTTAGTTATCTTAGCGCCGGTCTGCTCCTTTATGCTCTCCTCGCATTCCCTGCTGCCGCACCACGGGGCGTGTATCATGCCGCCCTTTTCGCTTAGGACCTTCTTGAATTCAGCGTAATCCGAGACCGCGTGTATGTTCGCCTTGAGGAATTTCTCGGCTTTTGCATACATGTTTTCATGGATATCAGAAAGTAGTTTCTCGACTTTTGATTTTGCATCGGCTAACTTGCATTCTGTCTTCTCGCCGGTGTCCCTCCTCACAAGCACAACCTTCTCTGCTTCCACCTCCTTCTGCCCTATCTCTATCCTTACCGGAATGCCCCTAAGCTCCCAGTCGTTGAACTTGTAGCCAGGTGAATAGCCCTCCCTGTCGTCCATCCTTACCCTGAACTCGCCGCCTAGCTGCTTTTGCACCTTTCTTGCATAATCGTCTACGAGTTTTGCATTCTCCTTTTTGAGTATAGGCACAATCACTACCTGTATGTATGCGAGTCTTGGCGGCAGTACCAGGCCCTTGTCATCGCTGTGCGTTGCTACCATGACCCCGAGCTCCCTTGTAGTTATCGCATAGGTATTCTGCCATGCATGCTGGATATTTCCCTCCTTGTCAAGGAATTTTATGTCGAATGCCTTTGCAAAGTTCTGCCCGTCTGAGTGGAAGTCAGGGCCCTGGATCGCCCATCCGTCTGGCATTACGTGCTCTGTGCTGTAGGTTGCAACTGCTCCGGCAAACTTTTCCTTGTCGCTTTTGATTCCAAGTATAACTGGCAGCGCAAGGTATTCCCTCAGTATCTTCATGTATATGCCAAGTATGACATCCCTTTCCGCATTAGCCTCCTTTTCTGTTGCGAATACGCTGTGGCCCTCATTCCAGAGGAATTCCCTCGACCTCAGGAACGGAGTAGGGTGCTTGAACTCCCACCTAAGGGCATTGTTCCACTGGTTGTGCCTTATCGGAAGGTCCCTCCACGACCTTACCCATTTTGAGTAGCTTGCATACATTATTGCCTCTGAGGTGGGCCTTATCGCTAGCCGTTCCTGGAATTTTGTCTCACCTGACTGTGTAACCCATGCAACCTCCGGCGCAAAGCCTTCCATGTGCTCCTGCTCCTTTTTGAGGAGCTTTTCAGGTATGAGAAGAGGGAAGTATACGTTCTCTATCCCGGCCTTCTTGAACTCTGCGTCGGTCGCGTTCATTATTGTCTGCCACGCGCCGTATGCCGCCGGCTTGAAGACGATGCAGCCCGAAACGTCAGTATAGTCCATGAAGTTGGACTTCGAGAGGACCTGAAGGTACCACTCCATGAAGTTCTCGGACTTTTTGACGGTGATTCCGCTCTCGCTCCTCTCTTTCAAGTATTCACCTATGGTGTTTATGTCAATTAGATTTAATATCCTTATGTACTAGCGGGTTGATGCGGCGCCCAAAACCGATGGCAACATTTGGCCTATCTTACCCGTTTTACATTGAATGAGCCGTCCGGGTTTGATGCAATCCTTGTTAATCTTCGCCCGTCCCTTACAATTTCGTACTTTCTGTAATCGAGGGCATTGGCTGCTTCTTTGCTGTTTACATCAATGCCGAAATTGAAAAAACGCACATCGTCGAAATCTGTCAGCCCGAGGATGCTCCACCTCTTCGCGGATTCCGATGCCCTTATCTCGGGGGTTTCGAGAACCAATTCCACGGATGACCGCGATGATGAATAATCCAGAGATCTCTTAAATGAGGCTTTCTGCGTAATGTCCGTCACCTTTATGTACCACTGATTAGCCTTGACCAATGAAATTTTCATCTCCGCGGATATGATGTCGTTTGGTTTCACAATAATCGAGTCGTAGATGAAAGGCCGCTGCGGCAGTATCTCATAAAATATCCTGCAGCCGTCCCACATGCTCGCGCATGTGGTTCCGACCTGCACCAGTTCGTTGGCGTTGGTTCCCCCATCGATTCCGCCTATGCCTAAGCCTTGCGCTATTGTATATTGATCCGACTTGGAATTGACCACCGACCAAGACCCCTTGGCCCCGGTAAATCTATGTTGCTGAGGCCTCAATATCACATTTATCCCGGCCATGTTGCTGTCCTTGGGAGCCTCAGTCTGTGAATTCAACACTGGAGTGCAGAGTGAAAGGGCCAGCGCGCCGATGGCTGCGATTCTGGCGATGGTTTTTTGTTTTCCTTTCCTGATGAATTTTGATAATTCCGGCTTTGTAGTCTCGGCATTGATCGTTTCTGCTTGTCTGCTTGCCACTTTATCACAATGAGGTTGTGCACTCTAAATATATAAGCCTTGCCGCAGGCAGGATTTGAATCTGCAACCCTTCCGTTTCTGCGCTTACTTTTTAAGTCTTCAGCGGAATGCTCTCCCAGGTTGAGCTACTGCGGCATTTACCTATCTATTCTGCATGAGAGAATTATAAAAGCATATGCTACTGGTGCGCACGAAGCGCAGGATTAGCTTGGTATATGGCCGCTAAAGCCATACAATTAAAATATCATTTACGAATCAGTAGTATGGACCTGTCATGGGGCGCCCTTGCCCCTTACGACAAGCTTGTCAACACCTCGCTGGTGCAGCCGAGGGCATACCAGATCAGCATAATAAGGAGCATATACGGCAGGCGTAACACGCTCGTGGTGCTGCCTACAGGGCTGGGCAAGACGCTCATCGCCGTCTTCGCAATGGCTGGCGCGCTGCACAGCGGCAAGCGCGCGGTGATTCTTGCTCCAACGAAGCCGCTCAGCGAGCAGCACTACAACTCGCTCCTTGAGCTCCTCAACATAGACAAGGAGGGCATACTGCTTCTTACCGGAGGTATAAGCAAGGCGAAGAGGCTGGAGCTGGAGTCCAAGGCTAAGGTCGTCGCAGCCACGCCTCAAACATTCGCGAACGACCTCAAGCGAGGGCGCGTCTCGCTGGACGGATTCGGCACAGTCATATTCGACGAGTGCCACAGGGCCGTCGGGCATTATGCTTACACATATATAGCCAACGAGGCGAAGCTAAGGGGAGTGCAGGTGATTGGACTCACCGCTTCTCCTGGAAGCAACATCAAGAAGATAAACACGCTGATAAGCACTCTCGGAATCGAGAACATCGAGATAAGGATAAGCACCGATGCGGACGTCGAGCCCTACGTCATGAAGAAGGACCTGAGCGTTGTTACCGTAGAAAAGGGCGACACCATAAATGCAATACTGAAACTGCTTTTGCCTGTCATAGAGGAACACCTTGGCAAGCTCTACAGCCACGGGCTCAGCCCGTTCAAGTACTTTGACCGCATGCCCAAGGGCATGCTGCTCGGCATTGGCGACAGCATACAGAGGATAGAGGCGCAGAACTACAAGTTCATGGCGCTATTCAACTACGTGTACGTGCTCAACCTCGGCCATGCCTACGACCTTGCTAGCACGGAGGGCATATACCCTTTCCTCAAGTACATGGAATCGCTTGAGGGCAGGGAGACTAAGAGCAGGGCGCTGAAGAGCATACTCGCTAACAAGTCCGTCATATCCGCGATGGAGGTCGCGAGGGAGGCGCTCAAGAACGGCGAGGAGCACCCGAAGATGTCGGTAGCTGTGGACATGATAAAGAGGGACATGATGGACAAGAGCATCATAATGTTCACGCAGTACCGCTCTACAGCATACAAGCTCGCGAAGATGCTAAGCGAGCACGGCATATCCGCAAGGGAGTTCGTGGGCAAGAAGGAGGGCGTAACGCAGCTGCAGCAGCAGGCCACGATAAAGGAGTTCAGGGAGGGCAAGTTCAAGGTGCTGGTCGCGACCTCCATAGGGGAGGAGGGGCTTGACATACCGGGCGTAGACGCGGTGATATTCTACGAGCCGATACCGAACGAGATAAGGAACATACAGAGGAAGGGAAGGGCAGGCAGGATGAAGCTGGGAAGCGTAGTCATACTCGTTGCAAGGGGCACAAAGGACGAGACATACCTCTTCATATCAAGGCTGAAGGAGAAGCG
>DUIS01000099.1 GCA_013330215.1 Microcaldota archaeon
TTCACGCTTTTCTATCTCTGTCCTAATCTCCTCCGTGCTTACTTTTGCTAGCTTCCTCCGAATAGTTTTCATGCTATCGCCAATAAGATACACCAATATAATGACTAGGTGACTGAGGGTTTTATTGGTTTAAAGCTTGATCTGAAGAGTTTATCTATGGCCTTTTCAGGTTGGCCTGTTCTTACTAGTTTCGATACCTCATTTGCGTCCTTTTTGTCTAAACCATGTGTCAACACTGTCCATTGAACATCGTTGCTGAAACCTATCGGGTCTTTCCTAGCCAACGCTAGCAAATCACGTCTCTTAAGCTCGGTTTTCAGTTCTTCGGTATCTATCTCTGCTAACTTTGTGGTGCTCATCCTATCACCGATATAATTATGGGCTGGATAATATATATACATTTGCATACTTCAGCCTTAGAATAGGCTTTTCTGCCTTATCTCAGAATCGTCCGGCTTTTTCCTCCTGTTTAGCAGGTCAATCTCCCCGAAGACGCCTGCGTATCCGGGTATTATGGTCACCTTGTTGCGCCTCACGTTGTCTATTGCCTGCGCTATATCTTTTGTCGAATTCTCAGCTATCCTCTCCAAGTCGGCGCTCATGAGTACGTCAAATTCCTTGCCCACGCTCTCTATCAGCTTCCTGTATTGTGCTTCTACCGCAGGAGAGAAGGTGTTCTTGCGCATCGTGTATGCGATGACCTCGATTAGCGGGACTATGTTCGTATAGGGTATCGCATTGTCCGGCCTGAAGCCAACCGGCCTGTCGGCAAGGTCCTTTATCCTGTGGAGCACCCCTATCACGAGTTTCTTCCCGCAGACCCTGCAGACCGTCATGTTGCTGTTTGTCGGATCCACGGAGAACTTGCACTCCTTGTGCCCATCAAAGTGATATTTGCCCTCTTCGGGATAGAATTCTATAGTGCTCTTGACCCTGTTCGAATCCTTGTTCTTTATCGCATCCATTATCTTCCTGTAGGTGAAGTCCTTTTCATCAATCTCGAACATGTTCGCCTCCCTCCCCAGCTTCGGGAGCGAGTGCATATCGCTGTTTGAGAGAAGCGTGTATTTGTCAAGCGATGAAACCATCCAGTTCATTGCAGGATCAGAATTCCCACACCAGATAGGAATACCATTTCTTCTTATATAAATGACATGATTTGGAACAGTAACGCAATAAACAAAACCATCAAAATCTACCCACTCTTCAACACCATATTTTTTGATTTGAGAGGGTATTATACTATGTAAATTCCTCCTAATAAAGTATATAACCCAAGCATCGTGGGTCGATTTATACTGCGCTTTATTTAGTGATACAAGAGGGGTTCCTTTCTTGCTACCGGGTTTATAATAAGCCGAGATTCCCAATTTAAGAGCTAATTCTTGAAGATCGTCCCTAAGTCTTACAGAATTTGTTGTTGCAGACAGCCCCTTTCCACTTCTTCCATACCTATGGCCATCACCCTTTATATAATACTCAAAAACTATAGCCAACAAATCAGTTGATAACGCCTTTATTTCTTTTGGTATGTACTTTTGATATGATTTTCCTAATTTGCTCAAATAGTCAAATAATTGGAAATTCCTTACTCTAAGCTGCGGACATGCACTACTTAGAAGAATGAGCGGATTAAAACCCATTTCTTCAAGAGCCTCTTTCATTTCTTTAAGAATGGCTTTATCCATGTTGCTTACCACAACATTATAATCACCGTCTTTTCCAGAAGTAGTGTGCCCCTCGGCTATCCAAAAACCCAAAAACTTTAACCATGGCTTTATAGGCAACAACCGTTCTCTTATATTTCTAAAACCCGAGTAATACTGACTTCCATGTTTTGCATTTACAGCTGGCAATCTGAAATACTTGGCATCCTTACCTATCCAAAGACCATCTTTTTTTAGCCTTTTTGACTTACCAAAAAGCAATTCAGCCTCTTTAAGGTAAAATATTTTTTCTTTACGATGAGGAGCAAACGGGGTATAAAATAACTTATGATTCGGCGTTACTAAAAGATCCACTCTTTTAGTTTTAAGCCTGTACATTCTGCCTTTATACCTACTTTTCCATATCTTTATAGGATTTTGAAATTCTACCTCATCTGATTCTGTGTTTAGACTACAAATCTTATCAGAATAATCTAATCCAATGAACTTTTTCCATCCATTTTCTGTTAGTACTTCAGTTTCGATATCATAGCAGGATAATCCTGTCTCCAATGCAAATATATGCTTTTCCTGGTCCTCATACGCATCCTTCATGGAGTCAAAGCCTGAAAGCGATCCAAAGACCCCGAAGTACGGCGTCCAGGCGTGCGCAGGGAAAACAAAAGCATCCTGGCTTACCTTGAAGACCTCCTCTACAAGATGCGCGGCGCTCATTGAAAGCTGCGGCCTGCCGTCGCTCTCAAGGCTTCCATACCTCTTCAGCACATCCCTTAGCGCATCAACAGACTCAAAGTCCGGAAGCATGATCACATGATGGATCTTCTTTGTAAGCTTGTCATTCCCTTGGAATATTGTGGATACCTCGCCTCCGAGCACGAACCTTACGTTTGTGTTGGAGCCCTTTACCTTGAACAATCTGGTATCCCCATCACTCTCAAGGTTTGCCTTGAGTTCGGAAAGCCACTCGTTGTGAAGGAAGTCGCTTGTGCCTATGAGCGATATCCCCTTGTCGATTGCTGCGCTCTCCATCCCTTTTATGGTAATGCTAGGGCTGCATGCCATTGCGAACCTTGAATGCGTATGGAAATCTGCGATTACGCGCATGCTATAACCTCTTCGCCACCCCGTTCTTCGGGCAGAGCCTTTCAATCGGGCATTTGCTGCAGTAGGGTATCGCCTGGCATATGGTCTTGCCGTGCGTCTTCATCACGTAGGCGAAGGTCTTCCAATACTTCTTGGGCACCCTTGACTTGAGGTCGGCCTCTATCTTGTCCGGGTCTGTGTTGAGGCTCAGGCCAAGCCTGTAGGAAAGCTTTATCACCCAGGTGTCGACCGGTATCCCCTCAACTATGCCGTAAGCGTTTATCAGTATCGTGTTCGCGGTCTTGCGCCCTATTCCGGGAAGCTCGACAAGCTCATCCATCCTGTCCGGTACCTTGCCCCCATACCTCTCGGATATCGCCTTGCATGTAGCTATTATGTTCTTCGCCTTGTTGCCAGCGAAGCTGACGCTCTTTATGTAGCCTATAAGCGTATCAAGGTCGGTGCCTGCATAGTCCTTTGCGGTATTGTATTTTGCAAAAAGGGCCGGTGTTATCTTGTTTACGACCTCGTCTCTTGTCTGTGCGGAGAGTATAGCCGCAACCACAAGGTCCACTGGCGTCTTGAAGTTGAGGTAATAGTGCGCATCCTTGTAGGATTCGCTTAGTCTGCTGGCAAGAAGTCCAGCCTCTTTTTCGCCAAGCAGCTTTCCAGAAGGCATACCTATAAATAACAACAAAAGTATTTATTTATAGGCGTCTTCTACGTGAATAAATGGATAGTTTTTGCCCAAAATGCAGAGTCATAATAATGCCGAAAGAGGAGGCAGACGGCGTCTTCCTTGAGTGCAAGAACTGCGGGTTCAGGAAGCCCTTCGATGGGTGGACCGAGCACGACTGTTCTGTCTGCAGCCACAAGAAGGCGATTGTCATACTCCACGAGATGGTGCGCGGGGACGAGGGCACGACAACTATGTACAGGTGCCTGAACTGCGGCACGGTAGACAAGGAGGGCTGGATAGGTCGTTAGATGAAAGGCAGAAAGTACATGAACGAGGTCCTTGCGCTGCTCAGGAAAAGGTACGGCAAGAGGCTCAGGACATCGCTAGACCATTCTAATGAATGGCAGCTGCTTGTCGCTACAATGCTTTCCGCACAGGCACAGGACAGGCAGGTCAACAAGGTGACAAAGAGGCTCTTCAGCAAATACAACGACATCGAGGATTTCGCAAGCCTGAAACCCCAACAGCTTTATCCGTACATAGGAAGCATAGGTCTCTACAGGGGAAAGGCAAGGAACATAGTAAACACAGCCAAGATCCTCAAAAGAGATTTCAAACTCAAAATACCGAGGACAATAGCCGGGCTTACCACCCTGCCCGGCGTGGGTAGAAAGACGGCAAATGTTGTGATATCGAACGCATTCGGAATAAATGAGGGCATAGCGATAGACACGCACTGCATAACCGTAGCGAACAGGCTGGGAGTCGCCAATACGAAAGATCCCAAGAAGATCGAGCAGGGGCTCATGAAGATTACAGACAAAAAGGACTGGGGAGATCTTACTCATCTCTTCATAGCGTTGGGCAGGGACACATGCACAGCAAGGAAGAAATACTGCGAGAGTTGCATATTGAGGCATATCTGCCCATCAAGCGACGCAAGATGATAACATGAGAGCGGCACTTTTCAGCG
>DUIS01000015.1 GCA_013330215.1 Microcaldota archaeon
CTACCTTTATGAAGTCGTGGTCTACTATTGTCTTGCCGTTCGCGTCCTTCTCCATTACCTGCTTGACCGCCTTTATCACCATCTTCCCGAGCAGCGCCTTTGTGGCGTCATCGCCTACGTTCTTGGAACCCATTGAGACAAGCGCTATCTTCTGGAGCGTCTGTTCGTCATCCAGGTTCACCGTCTTGGCGCAGCTTTCCAGGATCTCCTTTGCCTTCTCCGCAGCCATCTTGTAGCCGCGTATAACTGTGGTTGGGTGTATCCCCTGCTCCAGCAGATCGCCTGCACCCTTCAGGAGCTCCCCAGCGAGTATGACCACGCTTGTGGTGCCGTCGCCTACCTCCTTGTCCTGCGTCTTCGCTATGTTTACCATTATCTTCGCGACCGGATGCTCGACGTTCATCTCCTCGAGGATCGTCGCGCCGTCGTTGGTTATGACTACGTCGCCGAGGTCGCTTACCATCATCTTGTCCATTCCCTTCGGCCCGAGTGTCGTCTTCACTGCACCAGCAACTGCTACCGCAACCGCAATATTAGTACGTTGTGCATCTCTTCCAAGAAGCCTTGTAGCCCCTTCGGGGAGCAATAGAACCTGTTGTCCACCTAGTTGATTTTCTGCCATACATTTCACCTATTCGTCTATGAGCGTTACCCCTAACTAAGAAAAATCTGAAATTAGAGTATATATCCAAGGCGCATGCCCCGAATACTGATATTAATAGGCATGAATAAATATTTAAGGTTTGCTCTCTGTAAGCCAAAGTCCCCTATCCAGGATTAATTACCCTCTCCACTATTTTGTCAAACTCCTCAAGAATCGAGGGGTCCTCAAAAACGGCGACCTTTCCTGCGTCACTGTACAAGTCAAATGCGGCATTCAACCTTATCGTTCCAAGGACGCCTGCATTCAGCGCCTCGGCGACCCTTTTCGTGCTCTCGCTCGGCTCCCCCTCAGACATGTTCTCCACCACCCCCAGGATCGCCGCATTGAGCCTCTTTGCCATAAGGCCAGAGCGCATCGAATTTATGCCGGCTACCCTCTGCGGGGTTGTCACTATCACAAACCCGTCAAGCTCAAGTATCTGCATTATCGTCAGAGGGGCATCCGAAGTTCCTGGGCTGAGGTCTATTAACAGGTAATCTAGCTCCCCCCAGTCCGTATTCTCGAAGAACTCCCCAAGCATCTTCACTATCATGGGCCCGCGCCATATTATGGGCCTCTCGGAGCTCTCCGCAAGCATCGCGGTCGAGGCCACCTTTATGCCCCCCACATCAAGGGGCTTAAGCGGCAGGGTGGGCTCCATCTTGCCATCTATGCCCAAAAACAACGATATGTTCGGGGTGTCTATGTCAGCGTCAAGCAGGCCCACCCTGAAGCCCCGCCTGCTGAGCGCGTAGGCCATGTTTACCGCTACGGTGGTCTTGCCCACGCCCCCCTTTGCGCTGTAAATGCCTATCTTGTGCCTTATACCGGCCAGCTTCTGCCTAAGCCTCTCCCTCTGCCTTATTACGCCGACAAAGGAGGGATGCATGCTGGAAGAAGGGGCGCTATCCTCTGCCATTTTCCCATCAACCAAAGGATTACGGCTTTCATATTAATATATTTGCGCTGGAAAACCGCACCCTAACAATATGGTGTTAAATAACTTTCTAATCATAAAATAAGGTTATACTCTATTTATACAATATAAAAGAGATACAAAAAGGCGAGAAAATGAAAATAAGCGAATTGAAGGTCGGCGCAAGCAACGTTACCGTGCAGGCAAAGGTAACGCAGAAGGATGCACCGCGAGAGGTCGTAACAAAGTATGGGAAGAGACTCAGTGTTGCTAACATAACGCTTCAGGACGATACGGGTTCGATAGCAATGTCCCTGTGGGGAAATGACATAAACACAGTGGACGTCGGCGATACTGTTGAGGTCTCGAACGGCTACGTGAGCGAATTCAGGGGAACGCCGCAGCTTGCATCAGGCAAATTCGGCAAGATAACTGTTGTCGAAAAGGGCGAGGGCGGAGGTTCATCCGAGGGGGCAGAGGAATTCGAATCAGACGCAGAGGAATCAGAGGACTAATCTGTTCCTTCTCTATTTCTTTTTGATTCAGCGCTCCAATACCGTATGGTATAGATGAGCGCTATTATGCCAAGTGCCACACCAAACCACAGTGTAGCTAGCCTTGTCATTATGGTGATCGCAGAGCTGAGCGCATCCCCCAACCTGAATGTGCCTCCAAGAAGCGCTACAAACGAGGCGTCAGCAGCGCCTATCCCCCCAGGAAGCGCGGTTATCATCCCGAATATCTGCGACGTGGAGAAAACAAAGACCGACTTCAGTATCTGCGGCTTCACCCCTACGGCAAGGATCGAGAAATAGAGCGCCATCGAGTTCAGTATGTCCGCAGGTGCGGTAAAGAGCAGCGAGACAAGATAGGTCCTCTTGTTGTTGAGCGCATTCTGTGACATGTAATAATGCCTTGCATGCCTGTAAACTCGCCGGAGAATGTTGCCCTTCTTTTTCTTCCTCTTCAGCAGGTTATACAGCCACGGGTTTATGATGAGCAGGAAGGGCACTATGAGGACCAGGTCGAGTATCACCACGTATACGACATACCTCCCGATTATGAGCGCGGCCGCGAGCGCGAAGAGTGCAAACCCCAGGAAATCTGTGAAGAGCTGGACTGTTATCATCGGCAATATCTTGGAAAACCTGACCCCTGTTATCTTCTTGAGCGTATATGCGGCGACTACGCTGCCAACGTTTCCCGGCGTTATCGCCATGCCGTTGGTGGAGAGGTAGACCAGGAAGTTCTTCTTCTGCGGCACCTTGAGCCCGAGTTTCTTGGTGTAATAATTCCACTTTAGGTAACGGAAGCAATAACTCAGGAAGACGCAGAGGAAGGCAAGCGCGTACAGGTACAGCACCGCATGGCCTATTATGCCCACAACTTTGGAAAAGCCGCCAAAGAGCGCAATCGCGATGAAGACTCCGAAGCTTCCGAATAGCACAAGGATGGCAAGCAGCCTGAATCTGCTCACGAGCTTGACGTACTGCGCTTTGTCGAGCTTTCTTGAGGGGGTGTCCCACATGTGCAGGATTGATTGCCTCTTCATAGTATCAGCGCCTAACAACCCCTGAAAACAGGTTCTCGTACTGCTTGGCTATCCTGTCCCAATTGTGGCGCCTTACCATGCGCTCCCTGCCCATTCTTACCATATGCCTGACCGCCCTGTCGTTGCCAATTATGTAGCCAAGCCCGTCCCTTATCGATTCGTAATCCTTTGGTTTTGAATATATCCCGCAGTCGCCCACAATCTCGGGTATCCCGCCAACATTCGACGCGACGACCGGAAGTTCGCATGACATCGCCTCGCACACCGCAAGCCCCGCGGGCTCGTACAGCGAGGGGAAGGCGAAGATATCGCACGCATTGTAATAGCACGGCAGCATCGCGTCCTCTATGCCAGAAACAATCCGGAACTTCTTGGCTACACCCATCTTTTTCGCGCTCCTGTAAAGGTGCCTGCTAAGCGCGCCCCTGCCTATCACAAGCAGGTTAAGCTCATCCATGCCCGAGTTCACGAGCTCGGCAAAGGCATCGAGCAGGTATATCTGCCCCTTCTGCGGAACTAGCCTGCCGTTTGTCACTATTGTCGTGCCCCTGAATCCGAGCGATCTGACCACACTCTCAACTTCGGCACTGTCCTTCCTCATCTTCCTGAACCTCTTGAAATCAACACCATTGAATATAACGTGCGCCTTCTTCATGTACCTCCTGGGTATGGTCGTCTTCGCGGTATTCGTGGAGACCGCCGTTATCACGTCAACCGCGCCCATCAGCTTCTTCCCCCAGAACCAGTCATAGAACCTGCCCAATTCATCCGTGGTGAAGTTTATGTTCCTCGGAATAGCGTTGTGCACGGTCAGTGCAAGCTTGCGGTCCATGCCCTTGACTATGCGCACCGTATCGCCGAAGTACTGGTACCTGTTGTTTATGTGGTATATGTCCGACTTTTCCCTGACTAGCGCCTTCTTGAGTCCGTCGAAGATGAGGAAGGGCATGGGCAGTGTTGGCAGGCGTGTCGAGCTAGCCTTCAGCCGCACCACCCTTATGCCGGATATCTCCTCGACAGATGGCTTGTTCTTCTTTGCCGCGACCGATGTTATCACCGTGACGTTGTTGCGCTTGGCAAGCCTGCTGTATACCTCGAGAAGGACCTTCTCAGTGCCTCCTTTGTAGGGGTAAAAATATGGGTTGAGCACACAAATGTCCAGGGTTCCACCGAAAAAACTGATATTACTAAAATAGCTGTAAAAGGCTTAATACTTTTTCCACGCCCGCTTTTATTGCCGCAGACAATTTTTGCATGCTGGGGAAGCCACGAACCATTCGGCAAGACATAAATATTGATTCAGTGACAATTAAATGACCATAATGACCAAAAATCTGATAATCCTGCTGCTCGATACCGTTAGGGCAAGCGACGTCATGAGAAACGCCTCGCTCAAGACGCTCGGCGGTATAGCGAGGAACGGGACATGCTACACGCACGCGATAGCGCCTGGGACATGGACCGCGCCGACGCACGCCTCTCTGTTCACCGACAGGCGGGTCTCGGCCATAAGCCAGGTGTCCAGGAATTTCCTGAGCAACGGCACGTACAAGATAGACCCGTGGATGGTCAAGACCAAGTTCCTCGGCCAGGATGCCGAGACAATGGCGCAGAAGCTCTCGGCATACGGCTACGAGAGCACGCTGCTTTCCAACAATCCGTTCGTCACAAGCTTCACGAACCTAGCAATGGGATTCAACAGCGTCCATGACGTGTGGAAGGATTCCAACGTAAAATACAACAAATCGCTCGCGAACAAGCTGAGCGTCATACTCAACAACGGCGCAAACGCAAGGGCGGCAATGATAAACTTCGGCTACTACATCACCAGGATACTCCCGAAATTCGCAATGGACCCGCTCTACCTCCACCTGAGACAGAAGCTCAATGAGGGCGTATCAAGGGCCGACGGCACGCACAGGCTCGACAGAGGCGCAAGAAGCACCAACAGGCTGCTGAACAACTACCTGACCTACAAATACAACTACAAGCCCCAGTTCATATTCATAAACTACATGGAGGCGCACGAGAACTATCCAGTAGGGAGAAAGAACGTGGTGCAGGACAAGTGGCTCTACCTTAGCGGCATCGAGCAGATGGACGGCTACGCGATGAACACGCTCCACAAGGGCTATCTGAAGAGGCTCGAGTACCTCGACGGAGAAGTAGGGAGCACAATAGGCATACTAAAGAAAAGGGGGCTGCTCGAAGATGCAACAGTCATGATAACATCCGACCACGGCCAGTCATTCGGTGAGCACGGTATGCTCTACCATTCGCTGCCGCCATACGAGGGCATCTCAAGGGTGCCATTGCTGGCGGCGAACTTCAAGGATGGCAAAATGGTAAGGATGAAAGACACAGTCGACACTCCAGTATCGGTCTCAACTCTGCACGAATCCGTGCTTGACCTCGCATCAGGCAGATTCGACTACCTTGACGGCAACCTGAGGAAAAGCAGGTATGTGGTATCAGAACATACTGGCATAAGTGAGGGATGGGACGAGAAGCTATTGAGGATGCTCGCGCCAAGGTCGAAGAGCGCAGCAGGCATCCTAAGGGTGAAGAGGCAGCACAACGCGAAGGTCACAGCAGTGTACAAGGGCGAGCTGAAGCTCATGCACTATTTCGGAAGGAAAAAAGACAAGCTATACGACGTGGGGCGCGATCCGGAAGAGTCTACCAACATAATAGACAAGAACAGGGGAATCGCAATGGCCATGGCAGGCTCTATTGCAAACTAAAAGCCCCTTATCTGATTATCCAAGTATCTTCTTGACGTAAGGCTGCTTGCACACGCTTGCAGTCGCATTAATCGTGGAATTGCTCGCGCATATCGCTGCAGTGAACACGTCAGCATTTCCTATGATGCCCTGCGCCATTTCCGAACCCGGTACGCTGATGTTGCGTATTATCTCGCTCCAGGTATATCTGTGTATCAATACCGGGCTTACCGATGCGCCGCTCTGCACGCTTGTATTCCCGAAGTCTATGAATGGTATGCCGCCGCTCCCAGCGTATCTATTGTAGGCAAGCTGCTCCACCGCAGTCAGATTTGCGCCTGGTATGCCGCCGCCGCTCCTGTTTGTCAATTCCAAACCGTCGAAATGGACAATGGTGCTGCTGTAGCTCGCATTGGTAAAGGAGAATGTGGGAGTATCAGCGGCATAATCTGTAGGGCTTGACTGCATGTATTCAAGGCTGGTGAAATTGCCGAACCTCATGAGCGCCAGTATCAGCCCCCATCTAGTGACTGCGCAGTACGGGCAATAATCGCCGCCAACGTAAAACACTTCGGGCTTCCCGTACGCAGTTAAAGGCATACCAGTGACCTTCTTGGGCAGGTTTGAACCAGGTCCCGGAACTACGATTCCAGCGCCGACCTTGTTCGCAAGCGTGTTGTTGTTTGCTATCTGCTCCAGGGAGAGCATGTCAGAACTGCTCACCCGCTTCCCTATGAGCGGCGAACCGCCGCCAGAGGAGACCAATATGTAAGCAAGAACGACAACAACTACAAGCACAATAACGACTGCATAAATGATATACTCTTTTTTTATGAAAACACCCGCAGCTTATTATATAATCAAATAAGCATATAATTATTCCTTCATAAATAATAGGAGTGGAAAGGGGTTATAGCGTAACTTGGCAGCGCGGCAGGCTCCAGATGTTTATATTCTAATGAGCAACATGCGATGATGAGGATCTGGAATTAAGAAAACAAATATGAAGTAACCTGCAAATCTGGGTTCAAATCCCAGTGACCCCAAACTTTAAATATTAAGCCGCCTGACAGATTAAATACACGATAGAATGCAGGGCGCTGAGAATGTTGAAAAAGTGCATATTGTTATACAAAAATACAGATTTAATTCAGGAAAACGATCAATTACACGGCGATGATGGACATTGCCTATATCTAATGCTGAGGCGTATATCGACCGCGCGGAGACAAGAGACCACCGAAGTGGGCACACCTGTGGTGGTCCGCCTATTCGAGAAACCTATTAAAATACCATAATGCATAAAGGAATAACGGTATCAGAAACAGGTATCTGATCTGTTGTGTGTATAGGATGGTATTTGAATCCTGGATAGCTAATACGTGGGCTTTTCAGTTTGTAAACGGCATTGCAAGCCCTACACTCACAAAATTCATGCTCCTAATAGCGGACAGTTTCTGGGTAGTAATACCGATAATTGCATTATACCTGTACCTTAAAAAGGACAAGAACATCTACGCCTATGTTCTCGGAGTAGTGGTAATCTACGTAATCGCAGACATCATCAAGTTAATAACCATGGAACCAAGGCCATGCAGCGTCAGTTCGCTTAGCTGGATAAACCATCCCGCATGTGAAGCAACATTCTCATTTCCAAGCGAGCATGCGGCGGTGCTTTCCGGCATACCGATATTCCTGTCGAAATACAAAGTACTCACTGTGCTTTACATAATCTGGGTGGTGCTCGTGCTGTTCGGGAGGGTCTACCTCGGCCTGCACTACCTTAGTGACGTAATCACGGGCGTGATATTAAGCATCTTAATCTGGTACGTAATATACACCTACAGAATGATCCTGAGCAAAAAGGGCCAGGGGATACTGCATCTGATTAAGGAATAAAGGCGGTGACGGCCTGCATGGCTATTGAGGAACCAGTTTTCATATCGGGCAAGGAATACAGGATAGAGCGAATCAGGGGATTCAGCGCCTATGCAACGGCAAAGCTGCACGATGGCACCATAACAATAAAAATACCGATATACATAAGCGGCGAAAGGGCTGCGAAGGTATTCCAAAGCCTGAAAAGAAGGATGGTAAGAAGCCTGGAGAGGGCAAAGGAATACGAACCGAAACCCGAATACCTGAACTTCTACGATGGCCAAGTGCTCCAGATAATGGGAAGGGTGTTTGCCATAAAGACTGTGGAAAGCGCAAACCAGAACTCACAGGCGCGCTTTAAGGACGGAACAATAACAATAAGGCTCGCAAGCGGCCTTGCCGTGAAAGAGAGGGAGAGGCATACCTACGTGCTTTCCAGCAGAACCATAGTAAAAAACATCCTCCCAGATGTAACTGCTAGGGCAAACCAACTTAATGAGAGCCACTTCCACTTCGGGCTCGGCCGGATCAGGCTGAAGGAGCAGTCAAGCAGGTGGGGGAGCTATTCAAAGAGGACAAACATCATAAACCTCAATTTCAGGCTGCTTTTCGCACCACCAGAGGTTTTTGACTCTGTCATAATACACGAGCTCGCGCACATAAAGCACCAGAACCACTCAAAGAGATTCTGGAAGCTCGTGCTAGGCGCAATGCCTGACTACAAGGAAAGGAGGAAATGGCTCAGGAAGAACGGAAACCTTCTTGGGGTATTCCAGAAACCAGATCCTGTTCCGCAAAACGAGGCCCTATCGGCAACCGCAATTCAAGAAGGTGAGCAAATGCTGCAGGTTGCAGACATTGTAAATGCACAGGAACCAAAGCAGCAGAACCAAGGCGGGGCACGGCAAGGTATTTAGCATTGCAAGTCAGATAATGACTGTGGTTTCTTGTCCATACTGAGCACCATCGCAATAATAATCCTGATAATAGTAGTGATAGGCGCGATAGCTGTCCTGGGCAACAATAACAAAAGCACAACCCCAAACCAGGCGCAGCTTCCCCAGTTCCAAAACACCGGAGGAACCGTGCCTGCTGCGTTCAGCAGCATACTATCGCAGCCAAGCCTAGAGGCAACACAGAGCCTTGCCGCGCTCTCGGCTGGCTATCTTTCAAGCACCACCCGATTCAGCGTCTCGTATAAGGGGGTGCTGTATATCCAGCCATCCGGCGCGATTGGCGCAATCGCAAGCGTAAGCTCCCCTCTCTACATGAACGAATCGAAATACGGGGCCAGCACCAAGCTCTCGCTGAACGCCACAAGCATACCTATACTCGGCAACGGCAGGCTGGTATACGCCGCGCTCGCAAACGGCACATTCACCTGCACGAACTTCAACGCCTCCGATCTCTCCGCATCAAACATCACCAAGCTCCTGAGCATCAGCCACGGGATGTCATGCATAAGATCAGGCACGCTTGCCGGAGTTAACATAAGCAGCATAGCGAAGTTCAACCTATCATCGCTTTCAAGCCTCGGCGCCCTAAACTACACAAAGGACTACCAGAGCACCTACAAAGGAAGCCCGTGCACATACATAGCAGGCAACATGGTACAGACGACCTCCAACGGCATAACCACCGGCACCGGGGAATTCGGCGAATGCATGTCGGACACCTATTATGTGCCATTAAGTTTTGCGATATCCTTCAGCGGATCATCAGGTTCCGCCTCCATAGACCTGAACGAGACCTCCATAGGTAACTACTCGAACAGCTCCTACGTGAATTCGCTGCCCGGTCCTGCAGCCCAGATCAAAACATAGTGATGATATGTCGATGGAAGATAGGGAAATAGAGATAAAGGTAAAAGTGGAGAACCAGAGGCCGCTGCTTGCATTCCTTAAGAAAAAGGCAAGGTATGTTGGGAGCAGAAGGCAGATTGATGAGTATTTCGTGCCTGCGCACAGGAACTTCCTTGCGGTATACCCTGTCAAGGAATGGCTGAGGCTTAGGCAGGAGGGCAGCAGGTACAAGATAACCTACAAGGGCTTCTACTACGGAAAGGACGGAAAGCCCACAAGCTGCGACGAATTCGAGACAGGGCTTGATGACATAGACCAAGCAAGGAAGATATTCAAGGCGCTGAACATGAAATCCATAGTGAAGGTGGACAAGGTGAGGCGCACATGGATGTACAAGGACTACGAGATAGCGCTTGACAGGGTGGCAAGGCTTGGCGACTTCATAGAGATAGAGCTCAAGGGAGTGAGCAAAAACTCAAGGCGGACCACGGACGGGATGATGCGCTTCCTAAAGGATCTGAAGGTTGGCGAGATACATGTATACGAGGGATACCCATACCATCTTCTGTTTCCGAAAAAGGCAAAGATATACAAGGCATAAGAAAACGGGCAGGCAGATCATGATGCTTACAGACGGCCGCCTACGTTAAGTTCCGCTAATCTTACGACTTTTGACGTATGCCCTGAATAGCTATTTAAATTACCCGATTTAAGGTATCTAACAGATGATCAGGATGAAGATAAAGACGACAGTCCTACATTACACCAAACCGACTAGCGATGTCTTCCTTACGGACGTTACCAGGCAGACCGAGCACCTCATAGTCGATTCGAAGATGGAGGACGGGATAGCGATAATACACACGGACCACCAGAACTGCTGCATAACCACAATGGAGTACGAGCCGGGCTCGATACACGACATGCAGGAGGCTCTTAAAAAGCTGAATCCCCATAATGGGCATAACGGGCATCATGAGGGCAACAGCGGCAACGGTGCCAACGGAAACGGCACCCACCAGGATGTAAGGACCACTCTCATAGGCACAAGCATAACCGTCCCGTTCAAGGACAACAGGGAGCTGCTTGGAAAGTGGCAGAAGGTTGTGCTGGTGGATTTTGACGCTTCAAAGGAGGAGAAGAGAGTAATAGTACAGGTAATAGGTGAATAATTCCATGACCGTAAGAACAGCCGAGCTTTATTTTGAAAAACCAGTCGAAGACATGTACATAACGAACATAACCCCGAACGTCCAGAAGTCAGTGCAGGAGTCAAGGGTGAGGAACGGCATTGCAACGATATTCGTTGGCTGCTCCACGGCAAGCATAAGCACCATGAGGCACAACGAGGAGAACGTCAAGGAGATGAAGGCAGCGCTAGAGACATTCTCGCCATCGAACCTGGATTACCTGCACCACAAGACAAGTGCGGACATGTACGGGGTAGGAGGGGACTACAACGGCAAGAGCCATGTAAGGTCCGCAATAATGGGGCCAAGCATAACCGTGCCACTGAAGGACGGCAAACTCATGCTCGACTCTGGGCAGGACATAGTGCTTCTTGATTTTGATATAGTGAAGAGGAAGAGGAAGGTAATAGTCCAGATAATGGGTGAATAGGCATGATAATGGATACGGAATACCTCGCATCCGCATTCCCAAGAAGGAAGACGCTCCAGGTAAAGGTCAGGAACCTGCATGTCGGCAGCAAACACCCTGTCGTAGTGCAGAGCATGACCAACACGGACACTGGCGACGTCTCAAAGACAGTGGCGCAGATAATAGAGCTCTACAAGGCTGGCTCTGAGATGGTGCGCTTCACGGTCCAGAATGTAAGGATGGCAAAGGCCGTCAAGGGCATAAGGGAGGCGCTCGACGACCTGGGGTACGATGTGCCGCTCATAGGCGATTTCCACTTCAACGGCCATCAGCTCCTCAGGGAGGTGCCGGAATGCGCAGAGGCGCTAGACAAATACAGGATCAATCCCGGCAATGTGGGGTTCGGTGAGAGGCATGACGATAATTTCAAGGCCTTCATAGATCTGGCAAAGGAATATGACAAGCCAGTGCGGATAGGCGTGAACTGGGGCTCGCTAGACCAGACAATACTGACAAAACTGATGGAAGACAACAAAAAGCGAAAGGTCCCGAAGCCCACGCACATAGTAACCGATGAGGCTGTAGTGGAAAGTGCAGTCCAGTCTGTCAAAAAAGCCGTGGAATACGGACTAGAGCCGAACAGGATAATAGTCCGCACAAAGATATCAGAGGTGCCTGATATGGTGACCGCGTACGAGATTCTTGCCGATAGCTTAGAGCAGCCCTTACACGTGGGACTTACCGAGGCAGGGATAGGGAGCAAGGGCATTGTCGCCTCAAGCGCGGCACTGGCGATGCTGCTATCGAAAGGCATAGGGGACACGATAAGGGTCTCGCTTACCCCAACGCCGAACACCAGCAGAGCGGAGGAGGTCATAGTCAGCAGGCAGATACTCCAGTCATTGGGCATAAGGCATTTCACACCTCTGGTGTCAAGCTGCCCGGGATGCGGGCGCACAACATCAATAGTGTTCCAGGAGATGGCAGAGGAGCTTACCAATTATCTTCAGGAAAGGACGCCTGAGTGGAAGGAAAAGGGTTACAAGGGGGTCGAGGAGATGAAGGTTGCGGTAATGGGCTGCGTGGTGAACGGTCCGGGAGAAAGCAAGCATGCGAACCTGGGAATATCACTTCCAGGAACAGGAGAGGACCCATTCTGCATCATATATGAGGACGGAAAGCAGGTAGCATCGGTAAGGGCATCGGTCGCGCCGGCGGAATTCAAGAAGCGCCTGGAAGCATACGTTGAATCCCATTACGGCAAGGTAAAAGAAGTAACTGCACCGAATTAGTTCACAAGTAAACTAAACTGCATTCTGCGGCCTGTACAATTCGTACGGCAGCTTGAATGACATCTTCTCGTCCATGACGTTAAGGTCCTTGATCTCTGCGCCCTCTGCCTTGAAATAATCCGCAATCTCTTTTATAAGATATTCCGGAGCGCTCGCCCCTGCGGATACGCCAAGTCTCTTCTTGCCCTCAAGCCACGATTGCTGTATCTCCTTGAGGTTGTCAACAAGGTAAGCGTCAACTCCCAGGCTTCTTGCGGTATCCACAAGCCTGTTCGAATTCGATGAGTTCTTGCTGCCAACAACTATTATTATGTCGCAGGACTTTGCAGCGCTCCTTATCGCTGTCTGCCTGTTGGTCGTAGCATAGCATATGTCGTCGCTTGGCGGGGCCTTTATCTTTGGAAACTTTTTCTTGAGCGCTGAAATTACCTCCTTACATTCGTCAACAGAAAGAGTCGTCTGTGTAAGATACACGACCTTTTCTGGATCTTTTACTCTTATGTTATCTACCTCCTCAACAGTGTCAACGATCTGCGTTATGTCAGGCCTTATCCCCATCACGCCAACCACTTCCGGATGGCCCTTGTGGCCTATGTAAAGTATCTCGTTGCCCTCCCTTGCGAACCTGTTAACCTCTATGTGTATCTTTGAAACCAACGGGCATGTCGCATCTATGGCATAAAGCTTCCTCTCCTGCGCCTGCACCCTAACCAGCGGTGCGATTCCATGGGCAGAGAAGACACAGATGCTGCCTTCCGGTACCTCGGTAACTTCCTCTACGAATATCGCACCCTTGCTGCGCAGCTCCTCGCACACGGTCTTGTTGTGCACTATCTCGTGCTTCACATATACTGGTGCGCCGAATATCCTCAACGCCTCTTCTACGGTGTTGACAGCGCGGTCCACCCCTGCACAAAAGCCGCGCGGCCTTATAAGGAATACCGTCTCAATTGCCATGATATTATCTCTTTTTCCACCTATTTAAACATTGGCACAATCAACGCTAATCGTCGTATGCAGCACAATTTTTACTTGCAATATGTATAGCTTGCGCCATTCCTAAGGAAGGCGTCAATGCTTTCCCTGTCCGTGATGAGCCTCCTTGTGCCCGCTGTGCGCTGGTACTCCCACTGACTCTTGAATATCTCTGTTATCTCGTCAAGGTTTAGCCCGACCCTCTTCCCATCGCAGAAATCAAGTATCTCAGATATGAATATCTCAGAGGAATTCTGACCGGAAAGCGACTCAGAGCTTATCTCCTTGCCTTTCGCATCAAGGATCTTCAGCGTCCCCCTTGCTCCAGCGTTATTGAATTCCGCCTCATGGCCAGGGAAGCAGGCAAATACCGAGAACCCGGATTTGAAAACAATCCTAAGCGTCTTGTTCGCAAGAGCCTTTTCCGTGCCCTTTGCCATCCTCATGGTTGCTAATGCGCCGTTCTCGTAACTGCTGCCGGAAACCTCAACCACTGTCTCAACGCCTGTCGGATTCACGCTGTCATAATCGGTGTTTACCCCAAAGTCGCTTGCCTTCTTTATTCCGCCGAAGCTGCATTTTGTCATCCTGAATATGATCTCGGAGGTGTGCACCCAGTCCATGAATATGCCGCCGTTTTCTGGCGCCAGCAACCACGTCCTTCTTGGGTCCTCCTCATTCACGGGCTCAAAGAAGTTCGCCTCAATTGAGGTTATCTTCCCGTATTTCGCCACAAGTCCGGGCATCTCCCTTGCAAGTGCAAGCGTAGGCTGCTTGTGCAGATAATGCAGGTGCAGGTATATCCTGTCCTCCATCCCTTTCTTTTTCAGGAAGGACTTCATCTCCTCGAATTCCCTTTCGTTTATCGCAAGCGTCTTCTCAACTATGACGCGCTTCCCGTATTCCAGTGATTCGATCGCCTGGGCCTTGTGGAACTTGTTCGGGTCTGATATGTGCACAAGATCAAGCCCCTCAAAGAACTCTTCAGGTATCTTCCCGTCAGGGTCGGATATGTAGTACCTGTCCTTTGTTATGCCGAAACCTGTGAGAAGTTTGGCCTTATCCTCGAACGGCTTTGTGCCTACCGCCTTCACCAGCTTGAGGCTGCCCTTTTCGCCGACCCCCTTCTCGAGCCAGCCGAACCAGTGGCCAAGTCCTATGACACCCAGGTTATGCTGCATCTATTGTACACCTGCCTTCTTTACCTCGTGGCCTCCGAATTCGTGCCTAAGCGCAGCAAGCACCCTGTTGCCAAAGCGCCTCTTTGACCTTGACCTGAACCTTTCGAATAACGAGTTTGATATCGTTGTGAACGGAACGGCATAATCAACTGCTGTCTGCACGGACCACCTGCCCTCGCCCATGTCATCCACATACGGCTCTATCTCGGAGAGGTGCTGGTCCTTCCTGAACGACCGCGCGGCCAATTCTATGAGATAGCCCCTTATCACAGAGCCGTTGTTCCACAGATCGCATATAGCCGCAAGGTCCGCGCCGCTGTACGGCCCCTCCTCTATTAGCTCAAGGCCCTCGGCAATCGATTGCATCATGCCGTACTCTATCGCGTTGTGCACCATCTTCACGAAGTGGCCCGCNNCCGAGCCTATCTTCCCGGTGTAAAGGTAACCCTTCTCTATGCTTAGCTCCCTAAGGAGCGGCTCTACATGCTTTATCGCCTCGGGGTCGCCGCCTGCCATTATGCACAGCCCGTTCAGTGCGCCTGACGGCCCGCCGCTGCATCCTGCATCTACCAGGTATATGCCCTTCTCCTTGAGCAGTTCGTGCATCCTTACGGAATCCCTGTACTGCGAATTGGAGCCGTCTATGATTATATCGCCTTTGCTGAGCAGCCCTGAAAGCTCCCTTATCGCGCTTTCCGTGGGCTCCCCAGCCGTAAGCATCAGCCATACTAACCTCTTGGGCTTTAGCATGCCCACCAGCGCTGGGATGCTCTCCGCCTTCCTCGCACCGTTTGCAACTGCCTCCTCCACAGGCCCTGGTGAGCGGTTCTGAACTATTATCTTGTAGCCATTCCTCATCATGTTCATGGCTAGACCCTTACCCATCTTTCCGAGCCCCACAAGCCCTATCTCCATATTCTTGTCCATTAAATCACGGCGTTATAGAACATTTGACCAAGCGTTATTTAAAGTTTGACCGGTTTGGCCATGCCCTAAGCTAAAACCCCATAACGGCCAAAAAGGGGTCGCGGTTTATTCCAATGGCGCGATTTACACCGAGGGCAAATACGCGGCAGCTCCTTGGTATGGTCTTTTGGGAACCAGACATAACCGCAACTCTCACACCTATAGCCGTTAATCTTTATCTTAGCCATAGTAATGATATGATGCTGATAGGTATATAAAACGCATATCAATAGCTACGCCTGAACCCCTGTCGACTAGAAAATCCGTGTCCCTGAACGGTTACGTATTACTGAGTCGAGCTTGAAGACATTCCCTATGGCCGCGCTTCTTCCCCCGTTCTCTACGAAGCCCACGCACGCCTCAAGCTTCGGCCTTATCGTCCCTTCCTCGAACTCTGACATCCTTCCCATAAGCTCCTTTGCCGCAATCCTCTTCATGATTGCATGCCCTGAGCCGGAATGCACGTAATCAATATCTGTGAGTATCACCAATCTGCTAGCATTCAACGATGACGCCAGAAGCTGCGTTGCGCGGTCCTTGTCTATCACCGCATTTACCCCATGGATGCCCCCGTCCCTGTTTACGACAGGGATTCCGCCACCTCCGCACGCTATAACGATGCCGTTCTTGCTGCATTCCTCTATCGATTTCAGTTCCAGTATCGCCTTGGGCTTTGGCGATGCGACAACCCTCCTGTACTTCCCGCCCGTCTTGATGTAATGGAATTTGTCGACCCT
>DUIS01000037.1 GCA_013330215.1 Microcaldota archaeon
ACCAGCCTGCCCATGCCGCTTGTCGCACCTGTGACCAGCGCCACCCTATGTGCCTTCTCAGCCCTTCCCTTGCTTTTTTTTGGCATTCGTATCAACATTAGTCTGCCCGTTGAGCAGTGTAACCGCTATGTTCCTTACCCTTCCCTCTGCAAGCCTGTTTATGAAATAGGGGATCCAGTCCTTCCCATAGGGCACATACACGCTCATGTTGAGCCTGCCCTTGGCGGATTTGCTGGGTTTGCCATTGTAACCTAATGGAATCTCAATTATTAAATTCTTTTTGTAGTCCTTGCTAAGCGAGACCAGCCTGCTTATCAGCTTCTGGTCATGCTCCAGCACTGTTAGGTGCACCTTCTTCGCCATCAGCACGTCTATGTAGTTCCTGTAGAGCCTGAGCTTGTCCACGCCCTTAGGATGGGGCTTGCCCTCGTCTATGTGGCACCTCAGCTTCACCATGTCCTTGCCTGAGAAGAGCTTGGAGACCTCCTCGCCTTCCACATCGCTGTAGTCAGGCCTCACCTCCACGCCAAGCAAACTGCACTTTGGCTTGAACTTCCTGTAGAGCTGGACCACGTTGCTTATCCCGGACGATTCCTCCTCTATCCAGAGCCTCTGGTTGCCCTGGTTCGCTGCATTGACTATCTCGTTCATGTTCCATTCGAGAAGGTCCGTGTCGACATTGCCGCCTATCTGGCTAGGCCTTATGGAGACGTCGGAATCGAGCTGCAGCCTTGAGAGCTGCTTTATGAACTGGATGTAGGCGTTGGCGTTGTAGCGCGCCTTCGTCTGGTCGTCAACATGGTCGTTAAGAAGCGTAACCGTGGTGTGCATTCCCTTGTTGTTAAGGTCGCGGATCACGTTCAGCACGGCGCTGCTAGTGGACCCAGCTATGTGCTTTTTAACGAGCCTGAATACCAGCTTGCCAATGAGGTTGTTATCCTTCTTCTCCAATTACACCACTCAGAACTATATTGATGCACGCCGAACAGGCCGCTGCCGCATTGGTGGCATACTGATTTCCGATTATGGATTTAATAACCTATCTGTTTAATCATTTAGTAAGCGCGAATCGCGCCGCACTGATGGCAATGAAAGACATAAAAGGGCTATCCCTTGACAGCCTTTTCGGAAGGCTGCACCAGCTCATGGTAAACCTTGTAAGCGACATGGAGAGCATAATCCAGGACAACAAGGAGGTGAGCATGGACGAGATAAGGGACTTGCGCACCCACATAAACTACAAGCTTGGCAAGAAGGAGGAGGTCTATGACAACCAGAAGCTCCTCAAGCTGCTAAACTTATTCTCGGAAGACAAGGCTGTTCTGGAGATAGTGAGGGAGGACGCGGAGGAGTGGCTGGAACTGCTAAACGCTATAGAGGAGAACATAACAGGAGGCGGAAGGAAGCTTACCCAGAGCGAGAGAAGGGAGGTAAAGCAGATAGGGGAGCTGACATCGCAGATAAAGCATCTCATAAGGAAGGACTAATTGGCATATTCGGAAAAGTCGGCCTCAATTATACCAAAATCATTTTCTATATCCTTAGTATCTTCCCTCTCCTCCCTCAGGCGTTTTATTCCCTTTATCAAGGCTCTTTTAGTAGGGAGGTCTAGATCGGTAGCGAAAAGTATGTCAAATGCCTTTGCCACTTTGGCGGCCGGACGGATACCACTGTTCCCAATCCTGATATAACTAGCTATGCCCGTTATCGCTGCCTGCTTGAATTGGCTCTGTTCTTTCGGGGTAAATTTGAACAATTCTGCTGCGTCCACTTCCGCCCAGCTGATACCATTATGCTGCTCAAGTTTGGCGTCCTCCATTATTTCAAGCGCACGTCCTCTTAGCTCCCCAAACATCACTGCGTATTTGGGTGTATTCGGTAGTTTCTTAAGATATTCGGCGATCTTCGTTACCCCATGCAGAGAATAGTTTTGCATACAGTATTGGAATGTTTCAGAAAGGAGTGCATCAAACTCGGAATCATTAAGAGTGGGGCGTAGGTTGTTTATCCTGTTCAGCGCTTCTGCGATATCCCCTTCCTTTATGGTTTCTCTTATCGCGCTCATTTCGCGCTCTTTGTCGCTCCCTTCGTTTAGCAGTGTTGGTTGCTCAGCAGTGGCAGGCGGTTCTGAGCTGGCCTGCACATATTCGGGCGGCTCAGGCGTAGTATGGGTTGGTGACTCCGGAGGCGGTGATTGGAAAGGTAGTATGGGCATGGTAGCTGTTGGCGGTTCTGGAGGCGGTGAGGAAGGTGGCGGCATCTGCTGGTTCTGGCCTAACTGTTCAGTCACCCTGTCAACATCGCCGATGACGTCGTCCGGGTCCATGATGTCCCGGCTTGGCGCTGCCAACGGCATTGGCTGTATAGGCCTATCAGGCCTGCCGAAATAATAATGGGTGTATGAGAAATATGTGAGGCTGTATAGATAGTCCCAGGCTGTGGCATCGGACATTCTGGAGAACTCCACGTCCGCCTTTTTTCTTTTTTCTGCCTCGGGGCCGTCCTCAAGCATTATCACCTCGCTTGTAGAAAGCCTGTTGTTCATCCTGGTGAAGAGGCTGACAAACTTGCCCTCTGCGCCGATGAACTGCTTTT
>DUIS01000092.1 GCA_013330215.1 Microcaldota archaeon
GAAGTCTATGCAGTGCCTCTGCTGTTTTTTGGAAAACATGATCTGGGATATCTCGATTATTCCGACTAATTCCACAATCAATCCTGTTTCCTCCTTGACTTTGCGGACAGCCGCGTCATTTAAGCTTTCGCCGTAGAAGACCCTTCCGCCGATAGGGCCGAGCTCCCCTTTCAACGGCTCGCCGGTCCTTTTCCCCACAAGTGCCTTCCCGTCCACATTTATTATTATGTCGGTGTAGACCATCGGCAAGGCCGAACGTGCGGCCAGAAAGAAATCTTCGGGTAGGTTCCTTGGATCAATCTTCAGATTCGGAGTAGTCATTTTATAGCCTGCCTATCTTTTAACAACAGCTCGTCTTCCGTCTCCCTCAGATCGTTCTCGACCATGATCTTGACCAGATCCTTGAATTTTACCTTGGGTTTATACCCGAACGCCTTCGTGGCCTTGGAGAAATCACCAGTCAATGGCGAATTCTTCCCCGGCCTAAAGAATTTCTGATCGTATCTAGTGTAGTCTGCAGCATTCAGATTGACTGCCTTGAACGCCTCTTCAAGGAATTCGCTGACCGGGTGCAGTTCACCCGTGCATATTATGAAGTCGTCAGGCTTGTCAAGCTGCATTATGTTCCATGCAGCCTCCATAAATTCCTTCGCATAGCCGAAATCGATCTCAAGGCTGCAGTCCCCCAGAACTAGCTCCTTCTGGACGCCTTTTGATATCCTTGCCGCTGCCTTGGTTATCTTCCTTGTGACATATTCGTCTGTTCTGCGTGGGCTTTCGTGGTTATAGTATATTGCGGTGGAGGCGTATAGGCCCTGAACCCGTCTATAGTACCTTGCCAGTACGTAGGCATAGGATTTTGCACATGCATACGGGCTTTGCGGGTTGAGCGGTGTTTCCTCTGTCTGCGGATTTGGCGCCTGCCCAAAGATGTTTGAGGAAATGGGCTGAAAGAACCGTATCGATTTATCTATCTGCCTTATTGCCTCGAGTATCCTGCCTACGGCAGCTCCGGTTATGTCAGAGGTATAATCAACAGAGTCGTAGCTCCAGCCTACGTGGTCCTGGTCTGCCTCGTTGTAGATCTCGTTGGGCTTTACCTCGTTTATTACCCTATATATGGAGGTAGTGTCTGCAAGGTCTCCCCTGTGCATTTGCATCCTGTCTATGATATGGTCTATGTTCTTTGTGTTTCCGGTTGCGGATTTCCTGATAAACCCGTGCACCTCGTAGCCCTTCTCGAGCAGAAGTTCCGCCAGGTAACTCCCGTCCTGTCCCGTAACCCCAAAGATTAATGCTTTTTTCATGTTATACAACCCTAAAGTTTGGAAGAGGCACTATGAACTTGCCGCCTTTTGCGCGCCAATCCTTCTCCTTTTCCATGAATTCTTTCAGGAACGAATATGGCAATAGGAAGAAATAATCCGCCTTGTCCCTCACATCATCCTCGTCAACAATAGGGATCATTGTCCCGACAGTATATTTCCCTATCTTGTCCTTGCTCTTTTCTGCGGCTGCCACTATCAATTCTGGCGTCAACCCGTAATACTGGAGTATCACATTGCCCTTTGTGGATGCGCCATAAACATAAACCCTCTTGCCCTTTTTGACCTCCTGCTTGATAAAATCTACGCAGAGCCTTTTGTTTTCCTCTATTCTCTTGTAGAAATCCATGTAGTCCTTTTTGGTGAATTTCTCGTTGAGCGGTATGCTTCCGTTTTTGTAGCGCCTTGCGAACAGGCGATATGACCCGCCGTTTATCGCGTTTTCTTCCACTTTGAATATTTCCAGCTCGTTTTTTTCGAAGAGGTATTTGAGCGCTTCAAGCGAATAGTACTCCAGGTGCTCGTGGCAATTATGAACTATTGCATTTGAGGCAAGATATGTATTATCTTCTGTTTCGACATTGCATACCTTCCCTTTATATGATTCTTTTTGAACCCCTAAAACGGGGACTGCTATGTAGTCCTTTGTCGTAACATATTTTTTATTGCTTTTTCCGATATGCTCGTACCCGAATATCTTACTTATTTCTAGTGTTTTGCCTCTTAGTTGCCATGATTCCTTTATTTTAACTGGTTTCCCTTTAATTTTCCAATCATATCCGTCAGCATGGGATAATCCCATCATGCCACCAAGAGACGCGACCAATAATTGTGTTTGTAATGCCAATACTTTGGATGACGTGTGGATGTGCATTTGGTTACCTTTTCTATAGCCGTCGCCGTCGAATAAACCTTTAAGGTAAGAAGTTCTGATATTGTTATTAGCAATCATTATAAAGTCAGGTATTCTTTTCTCTATGGCTCTTTTTCCACACCAGTCGTGTAATGCTAAAGCCAATGCAGAACAGCAGATTACAACACTTATTCCTTTGGAATTTTTTTGATGGTAGGTACTTACTTTGTAGCCTAATCTTCCCATTATCGCCCTTAATTTATCTACAAAATAGGTTTCTTTTTCATTAAGTGTGAATACGGATGAATGATTTCCTGCTTGGTATCTTTGTAAATGCCCATCAGCTGTGTATAAACCCATTAACCAAGCCATTTCTTCATTTAAATCTATCTTCATCAGGCCTCCCCTATAACCATTACTTTTATACTTATTGTATAGAGATAGGTCTAATTCCTTTACCTGGGTTTCTTTCAATCTGGGAATTGTAAGGAAATCTCCCCTTTTAATGTCCTTGGCGTTCGCCCATTCCGTTTTTATAATTCGATTGGATTTAGGTTTAAGTTGGTTGCAGTTTCTTCTCATATTCTCTTTTTTGATGATTTGTACTGGATGTTCCGGCGTGCATACCAAATCATCAAGATAGAGTGGGTTTATCTTTATCATCTCGCCGTCATAGTTTCTTTGCATTGTGTTTTTTATTTCGTTTAGTTCTTGATTAGCCCCAAAGGTCTTATCTTTTATTGCAAT
>DUIS01000089.1 GCA_013330215.1 Microcaldota archaeon
GTTACCCCTACAGGCTCCTCCCTGAGGCAGGCCATTACATTGTCGATCCCCTCGCCAGTTACCGCGTCGAATCTTACGAAGTGAGGCATGCTCTGCTGATGGGATATGATACGCTCTGTAATATCCCGCATCTGCCTAAGTGCATCTTCGTCCTGTTCCGTATGCACAAAATTCCATTGGGGGTTATTCATTCCGCGCGGTACGAAACCTGCAGCAAATTCTACTACTTGCTTGACACCGCTGCGCATCAGAAGGGCATCGGTTGCCTTATAACGCCCCTCCATGAACGGGATTATCGGCCTGGCGCTCTCCATGTTCGGGGTCTGCCATCCATTTGATCCCGCACCAAGTCGCATCAACTCCTCCACCAGCTTCGCATTCGGTATGTCCGAAAGGCTTCTGTAGTATACGATGTCCGCACTTGTGCTCTGTACTGCCCTCGAAGGTTTTTCCAAGTCGGTTTTATCCAGTTGATGCTTTAATGTAACCATATTATCCCTACGACATACTGTTTTTCCAGATATTTATAGCTAACCGAGCCCCCGCGTGGCGTAGACGATGCAAGAAACCTCACCCTCACTTTACCGCAACCTATAAATTATGCCGCACCGATTAGATACCATGGCAAAAGGTACCGTGTCGCAGGGCGAGATGATATTCATGACCATAGTCGCCATGCTGATACCTGCTGTTCTGCTTATCGGTTCCCTGGTCTATACCGCGTTCTATGCGAACGGGTATACCTTCTTCCAGAAGATAGTGGTTGTCATAATCGCATTGATCCTTGTCGGTGTGGCTGAGTGCATACTCTGGATTGTCTGGGCGGGAAGAAAGGGGCTAATGGGCTGGCCGCGGCGCAGGTGATTCCACATAGCCGGAAGGATGAGGCAGGCAACCCCGCTTACAAGGAAAATCATTAAAAGAACCGACGCGCAAATAATTGGGATTCGATGAAGCCTGGACTCGTATGCAAGAACCTCACCAAGAGGTACAAGAACGGCCCGATGGCACTTGACAACATAAACATCTCCATACCCTCAAAGGGCATATTCGCGCTCATAGGCAGGAACGGCGCGGGCAAGACAACGCTTACCCGTATACTTGCCACAGAATTGCTTCCCAGCTCAGGCACAGCCACGATAAACGGCATAGACGTGGTGAACGAGGCAGGTCGGCTCAGGGAGCAGATAGCGATACTGCCGCAGGAATCAAGGGCGGTGCAATGGCTCACCCCAAGGCAGAGCATAACATCATACCTGCTCTACTGCGGCCTCAGCCTGAGGGAGGCGGATTCCAGGGTGCTCCCGACACTTGAGCTTCTCGGCATAAAGAAAAATGAGAACACGCTCAACAGGATGCTATCAGGGGGCGTCAAAAGGAAGGTGCTTATCGCTACGGTGCTCGCGAGCGGCTCGAAGGTGCTCTTCGTGGACGAGCCCACCACCGGCCTTGACCCGATCTCGAGGTCTGAGCTCTGGACCGTGCTGAACAAGCTCAAAAAGGACAGGTTCATATTCCTTACAACGCACTATCTCGAGGAGGCGGAGAGGCTTGCGGACATGATAGGCATAATCGACGAGGGCAAGCTCGTGGCGCTCGGCACGCTCAACGAGCTCAGGAAGATAGTGAAATACGGCTACAGCGTGAGGATACTGCAGAAGGGCGTATCGGTAAGGCCCAGGCACGGGAAGCTCATAGTGGGCGAGAACGGCTTCAAGCAGATAATCACGACAGAGGACGAGGCTGACAGGCTTGCGAAGAGGTTCATACGCGACGGCACCAGGTTCTCGATGAACCCGATATCGCTTGAGGACATATTCTACTACCTTGTCAAGAAGCCCATAGAGACCGGGGAAGTGGAAGAGGATGAGGGTGGCTGGTAATGGGAAGGAGCAAGCTTAGCCAGTTGTGGGCATCTGTCCTGATAAACGCGATATACTCCATGGAGAATTACCCGATAACGCTCGTCAATACATTCATGGCACCGCTCTCTATACTCATCATAATAACGCTGGTAAGCCACGGCACCCTGCTCAGCGTAGGCCTCTCCGGCGCACTGATAATGACCATGGTCACAAGCGGGATAGGCCTGCAGGCAGACCTCTCGCACCTCAAGAACGACTTCAAGGTGCAGGACATGGTGGTAAGCTCGCCCACGAGCGCATTCATGTACATGCTTGGCATGGCGGTCTCAGAGGTAATATTCTCGCTTCCCGCTATAATCATACTGACGATACTCGCCGTGCTCTTCATAAAGGTCACCATAATCGGCGCGATCGTGATATTCGCGGTTATGGCGCTGATGTTCTCATTCTCCATAGCGCTCGGCTTCTTCCTCTCCACATACAGCACCGACATAGTCCAGAACTACGCCTTCATGGGCATACTCTCCATATTCCTCACCACCATACCGCCCGTATACTACCCGATAACCTACATACCGCTCCCATACAGGTACATAGCCTACCTCTCCCCGACAACCTACGCAGCCGAGATCATACAGTCCGCGATCGGCTACCTGCAGCTCTCCACGCTCACGCTTGCAGTAGACTGGGCGGTTGTAATAGCCGTGGCTGCGGTGCTGCTCACGCTCTCGATAAAGAAGAGCAGGTGGCGCGAGAGCTAGCGCAGAACAAAAGAAACCGAATCCCGGCACCATTGTTTTTATATGTTTGCAGCGCATTTAGATTGCTGCTCGGTGTTGGTGACTAGAATGGCCAGGAAAAACGCACAGAATGATGAGAGCGGCGATGCAGCCGGCCAGAACAACACGGGCAAAAGGAATCCGCTGATGTATGTAGCGATAATAGGCATAGTTGTCATGGTTATAGCGATAGCCTACTTCGAGCTGTCAGGCGGGCTGGGCCGCCAGAGCCTTAGCAGCAAGCAGATATTCAGCAACGTATCCAGCATGAACCTGAACCAGACCCAGGCGCTTTTCGTCAACGACCTCGAGAAATCAGAGAACGTTGGCAATCTCTACGTATCATACTACTCGAGCAACGCAACGCAGTACATAACCGAATCGGGCAACCTTACCATAGTGATAAGCAGCAACCAGACCATAGACTCCTACAAGCTCGGAAACTACAACAGGACCTCAATAACCGGCATACTGGCCTACACAAACGCGAGGAACGGCGAGGTCATGGCCAAGAACGTGAGCGGCACCTACTACTACAACACTAACACAACGCTTACATGCTTCAATGGCACGACCTACTCAGCTGGGCTTGTCACCAACTCAAGCCTGCAGTGCGGCTCGGGGGACCAGGGGATGAGCTTCATAGAGGCGACGCCATACACCGCGGTCAATGTGAGCTCGTTGAGCTATCTCGTATTCAACAGCACCGTCAGCTACACGGGCACCAAGACTATAGCGGGAAGGGGCTGCGACAACTTCATAATCTCCAATGCCACCGCTTCGAACCTGCAGTCCAACTACAGCATCTTCAACATCTGCCTTGACAACCAGTACGGCATACCTCTCTATCTCAACCAGACAGTGGTATCCGGCGGAATCCCGAGCTCATTCGCGGTCACGGCTACTGCGGTATCCGCAAATGCCTCAAGCTCCGAGTTCGTAATACCGCAGCAGTACCTTAACGCGATACCTAAATCTATAATATAAGCAGAAAGGCTACTTCTGGGGTAGCACGGTCTTTAGGAGTATAGCGTTTGCGAGGTTTGCCCCGAGCGTCCTTGCATTCGACAGGTTCGCATAAGAGAAATCGGTATAGGAAAGATCGGCATCCGAGAGATTCGTGTCTGAGAGGTCAGCGTTGAAGAAAACGGTTCCAGAGAGGTTCGACCTTGTCAGGTTCGCATGCGAAAAGTTTGCCCTTCCGAATGTGAACTTGCTCAAGTCAAGCCTGCTGAGGTCCTTCCCGCTCAGGTCTACTATCCTGTTCCTCGTGTGCGCCTCCTTTATCAGCGCAGAAACGTCGCTTTTGGTGAGTTTTGCACCCTTCGTTATCGAAATATACCTGCCATCGTCTTTGAATCTTATCTGGACTACATCTGCACCATTTGACACATCACCACCACTATATATATGACACCCCTAATATATATGGGTTCGCTATTTTCAATGAAATTACCGGTTAAATTAGCATCATAACCGCCAGACCTGAATTGCGCAACCGCATTAGGCCCAGCATAAGTTTATATATGAACAGGCCAAAAAGTATATTGTGATTAAATGGAAGACACGGTTAAAAGAACGCCAGCCGATATCAATCTGGCGTTAAGGAGGGAAGGCTTCCGGGACGTGCACGAGCTTTTTAATTCCCTTGCCATGGCTACATTGACCCCGGTTTCAGTAGATTTTAGCAATAATGCGAACATGAGGGCTACCTACCATCCTACCAGCAATCTAACAGGTATCTGCAAGGCGGAACAATGAGCAAATTAACCTACATTTTGGTTATGGTCATTATAGTCCTAGCCCTAGCTGTAGTTGCATTAAATAGGCAACTAGAGCTATCTACAAGCCAATTGGGGGATTCTCAGACCCAAATTACAAATTTACACATTGAAATAAATAGCCTCTCTCAAAACACCTTTTGGACTGATGGACATGACCAAATAGTACCAAAAGAGGGCTATCTATTCGGTAGCTTACCTGACTCTTTTTCAGTCTTGCTACAATATACTGCCAATACCTCTATCAGTACAATAATCCTAAACAACACCCAATACGCAAGATTCCAGAACAATGAGAACTACACGCCGTATGCCATCTATAATGGCTCAAAGCAGGATGTATGGATAAATGTTTCTGATGGTTGTTCGGGCTATGTATTTATTCAAAAAGCCTCAAACTTTTCGGCTTTTAAGTATTATCCTAATATCTATGCGAAGTATGCACCTACGGAAACCTTTACGGGAGACTGCCAACAGTAGCACGGGCAATAAGGCCTATGCGCAGGCGATAATCTGGAGGGAGATGCTGGTAAAAGTGCCGGGCCAGGCCGGATTCAAATACATGTTCGACAGGTTCGTGCCCTATGGCTACAAGCTCGTCAAAAGCTCTGGGTTTAAGGGCCTTGGAAAGGACGAGGAGCTGGCCGAGAGGGTGCCAAAGAAAATAATAGAGTCGTTAAAGAAGAAGCAGGGAATCGGTCCAGACGAGGATGTCGTTGTCATAGCAACAAGCAGCAGGGCCTGGGCGGAATCCACCTTCTACAGGTTCTACGCTTCATTGATAGAGACACCGTTGGTTGCATACTGGGCTACGGGCCACTGGAAATATGCGGCAGCGATCAGCGCGGCCGAGATACTGCCAAAAATACTTACCTACCGTTTGATACATAAAGTATGGGACTACACTACCTGGGGACTAAGCGTTTCCCAGAAGGAAAAGAACGGCGGGCTCATCTCCCTGAATCTTTTAAGACGGGAGGAAGGGTCAGGAGCCGCCTCCTGATCCTCTCGACCTGAAACTGCGGCGAGCACACGAAAGGATAAGAACCCTGCCTGTACAGGTTATGTAATGGCGATTGTATGAAGGATAAGAGAGGATACAAGGTTGAGCTTGAAAGGGAGACCAAGAGGAACACATATTTCAGGCGAGTGCTATACACAACAAAAAACAGCCAGCTTGTGCTGATGAGCCTGAAACCTAAGGAAGAAATAGGTGCTGAGGTCCACAAGGGGATAGACCAATTCTTCAGGTTCGAGCAGGGAAAGGGCGCGGTCGTGATCAACGGCGTAAGGCATGCGGTCAAGGACGGCAGCGCTGTCATAGTTCCGGCAGGAGCACGGCACAACGTGATAAACACCTCATCCACCCAGGGCCTGAGGTTCTATACGATCTACTCGCCTCCTGACCATAAGGACAAGATAGTGCACCGCACAAGGGCAGATGCGATAGCAAATGACAAGGAATTTGACGGCAGGACAACAGAATAGCGCTGCGGTATACCGAGGCTTGCGGGGGTCTGTCCTGTATCGGGCCCCATACGCAAGCTATTTAAAGTTTATTAAGGATATATAAGAAAGAAGAAGGTGCTCATATGAGGATCAGTGAAATATACAACATGGATGTCTACGGAGACAACGGCCAGTATCTTGGAGAGATACGTGATGCTATAGTTGACCTTGAGAAGGGAGAGGTAAGCCGGCTGCTCATGGAGGAATGGCGCAACTCTGACAGGACCGAGACGAAGAGGTTGCTGCAGAACAAGAGCGTGCTGTTCAAGAACGTGAGGAACATAGGCGACGTAGTGCTGGTATCGGCACCAAGCCAGAGCCCATCAGGCAGCAGCGGCCAGGCGGCAGATACCGGAGGCGCAGAACTTTCTGACCTCTCTGCAAGGAGATAGCCCATAGGCTATCTTTCTTTCTTTTGATGTTTTTTATATTTTATCCGGTCAGTGACTCAATTATAAATTATTAAGGGCTTAGCATGGGGAAATTTCCAATAGCGGATGCAGAGATAGCTAAGATATGGATATGCAAGAGGTGCAAGTCCAGGAACCATGCGGGCGCGAAGAAGTGCAGGAAGTGCGGATGCAAGTTCCTGCGCCCGAAGAAGAAGACCCTCAAAGCGAAGAAGTCCGCCGCATGACGATTTATGCTAAAGATGATCAAATGGCAGATCTTACACCGATCGAGCAGGCAATTATACAGGCGATGCAGGAGCTTGGCGCTACAAAGGAGACGGTCATAAAGACCGCGGACGACATAACCAAAAAGTCCAACAGGCCAAAGGGGCTTGTGACCAACGCGCTCGTGACCCTCATGCAGAAGGGCGTCATAAAGAGAGTGGCAAGGGAGAAGGCAGCGGGCTATTACATACTTAAGCGTGAGTGATAAATTGGACGAGCCAGAGGAGCACATAGACTTCATGGCGAAGTACAGGGACTGGGTCTCGATAAAGAGGCTCGGGATACATTCCGACACAAAACCAGAAGAAGTAGTGCACCACCTCGCGTCGATAAGGTCTACCATAGAGCGGAAGAGCTACACATTCCTCAGCATAAAGACCGAGCTGCTGGACGAGCATGCGAGGAGCCTGTGCGCGGGGACGAGGAAGAACTACACCTCTCTTGCTACCACGATCAACAGGATGGCGAATCCAGAGACAAAGAGGGTCCTGGAAAGCGCAGCAAGCAGGGAGCTCATGCCGATAGCAGAGGCGTACCTCCTTGGGAGGGTCGTAAACACTGTGGGATTCGACACTGAGATAAACCAGACCATGATGTCGAAGATATTCCCTGGCCTGAAGCCACCAAGGGCGCCAGGCAGGCTAGGAAAATCCAAGAAGGAATAGCACGGCTAGACATCTACTCTACAAATTCGCTAAAGTGTTTAACGAATTTAACCTGTCTCACTTTTGCTAGCAGTTTTCTATCTGCAGTGTATAGCATGGCTCCGACATCTTGGGCAAACGCTATGAAAGTGGCATCATAAGCGGAGATGTCGTAGTCTACCGAGATCTCGGCAGTTCTGTTGATTACAGCATCCTCTAATTCCAGTATAAGAAACCCGTAATCTCTTATCACTTCAAGAGCCTCAATAATCTCCCGTTTTGTGAACCCCTTATATTTGAGGACGTTCATAAGTTCGTACTTGACAAGGGACGGCATGACAATGTCTATCTTGCCTTTGATATAGCTGTCCTTAAACGCCGTTGCTGTTCCTGACCCTTCCTCTTTCAGGAATAACTTAGCTATCACGCTCGTATCAAGCACTACTTGGGCCATACCGAGAATCCCTCATTTTCCTTATTGCCTCTGTACTCTCAACACCTCCTGCCCTCCTGAATAATCTAGCCCGTAATCTTTCAGCCCTGGCAATGTCCCTCTTACTGCTGATCTCTTTCTTTATAAATTCCCTTATTCGTTCTGACCAATTAACTTTCACACTTTTCATCCTCCTTTTCGTGTCCTTATCAACCTTTATGAGAATCGCCTCCTCGTATGCCATACAATCATGTATATACTATATATACTTATATTAATAAATACCTTTTGCATCTAGCTGCCGACCAAAACTTGCATCAATAGTAGAAATTCGGCGAGTCTGCAC
>DUIS01000069.1 GCA_013330215.1 Microcaldota archaeon
CGAGTATCACCAGGTCGGGCCTGTTCTTCCTGACGAACTCCATAGCCTCGCCGCCGTCGTATATCTGGCCTATCTCGAAGCCCTTTCCTATTGAGAGCGCCATCAGCTTGTTTATGTTCTTGTCGTCCTCCACTATGAGCACCTTCCTGAGCGACCCCTCCTGCAGCGGGTAGTAGGTAAGCACCCCTCCCCTGCTCCTCGATGCTATCACCTTCATCGATTCAAGTTCGGCAAGCACCTTCTCCAGCTTGCCCTTCTCTATACCCATGCTGAAGGATGCATCACTGAGCTCGTTGAACGATATCTGCTGCCTCTCGTTTATTATGTCGAATATGTCACTTATAATGCCAGCGCGTGTGTTCTCTGCCATATGCCCACCAATAGCATATGAACAGATTAATTATAATAGCCTTAACGTTTGCCCAGAAACCCGAGGGATTCCTGCACGGCCAATTCAGTCTGGTATTTAAATGTTTTCAGATAAATAGATAGCGATCAGATGGCATTGTTCAAGCGCAAGAAGGGAAAGCAGGAACGCCTTTTGGAGGAGAAGCCCCCTACGCACAAGAAACACCCGCAGGAGAAGAAGGGCGCAAAGACCAGGACCAAGCTGATAGCGCTAGTCGTGATAATCGTAGTTGCGGTGGTGCTCTACGCATACTTCGTGCTGCAGGTAAACCAGGTCGTGGTCAACAGCCCGCAGGTTGTGAACATAACAAGCGCAGGGAACCTTTACAGCATAAACTCGAACCAGTACTACATATCGCTTGCGGGCGTATCACCAAGCACCACTACCGCATACGTGCACATAAGCAAGCTCCCAATATTCATAAACCCGCTGCTGAACGTGACATTGACGCTCAACAACATAACAAAGCTCAACGTAGGTACCAACTACTCAAACATAGGGATGCAGCTCCAGTCAATGGGGCCATCAAGTGTAACGGTCAAGATATCCCCTCTCTTCCCGAGCCTGCAGATAGCGCCGGATTCTGGCAAGATAAGCAGCGAGTGGACCACGTTATCCAACTCAACCTCGACTTCAGCCACAAAGAGCGTCACAACAACCAGTGCCACGACAACCATAGCTGCAGGGGCGACATCAGTATCCACAACGCAATCGACCTCAACAACAATATCGATAAACCAGACAGCAGCAAACCTTGCGATAGCGCTGAAGCAGTACAACCTGTACGGGCTAATGCTCAATTTCAGCGTCCTCTATTCAAACACAAGCAATTGCAACAAGGCGCTCTACAACAACGCATACTTCAGGTACTACAGCGCAATGCCTAACGCCAGCCGCGGAACAGACTACATCAATCAGAGTCAGTTCGTGCCTTACAACCTCTCAAGCACAACCGTGAATCTGGGAAGCAGCAATTTCGCGGTGGTATACAGGACAAAGACGGTCAGTTCGGTGTTCAACAACCAGGTCGCGCTTACGATAAACGTGAGTGCATCGCAACCAGCTAGCGTCACGGGCGTAGTATTCGCGCACGGCGGCGCATTCCAGGGCCTGGGCTATTCGGCGCTCAAGTCAAGCTACCAAAAGGCACAAACAATAGGCGGCGCCTGCGGCATAATGGTGCCGTAATCACAAGCTCCCGTGCCTTAAAAGGGCGGTCCTTGCCTCTATCTCACACCTAAGTGGTATATCGTTCAAAATCAGTATCCCAAGTTTGTTCTCCGCAGCCAGATTAATTATTTCCTGCGCAATGGCTTCCATCACACTAGGGTGTTGGCATCCTACAGATCCGAAGCATTCTGTTACCACGATGACATCTTTTTTTGTCTGCAGTTGGGGAAAACATCTTGTTTATGTCATAAATATATCTGTAACGTCCAAATCTGCCATCATAAGCAAAAATGCCTCCAGCCACCTTCTGGTTTTTGAGATGATATACTTCCTCGTCCCCGGTTGTTTTGACCCTGTGCAAACTGTAACTAGTATCCGAGCGCAAAAGCACCAATGCTACTGGGCGTAGTATCTCCCTACTAATGGCATTGACGCGTTCCCCATCTGCCCCAGCTGTTTCTGTAATTAAGCGCATTCAATCACGGAGATATTATGCTGCGATCGGTATATAAATGTTCTATACTGCCTGCTTATTGCGTAGGCTGGGCTGCGGCGTTCGGCGTCCTCGCAATGCTTCCGCCGATCACGTTGAACGTCTCCATGCCGTTCACCGCGGACGAGATGACATTCGGATTAGTTATCACTATGGTCTCGCTGTCAGATTCTATCGTCACTTTTGTGGCCTTTATGGAGCTTGTAATGTTGGATTGGTTTTGCTGATTGCCGGTAAGCCCGGATGCCCTGCCTCCGATCAGTTTTGATACGCCCACCCCTCCAACGGCCCCTACGGCCGCGCCCTCCACGGTATTCAATATGCCTCCAAAAGGATTGTCTGCCATAAAATCACAATTAACACTTGCTGAGAGAATTATTAAACTTGCGCCCTCAGAGAAGACGCCGGCCTGCCGCGTTTCATCTAGCTCTGCTTATCTGTTCCAGAAGTCTGTTATTCAGTTTAATGAACTTTGACACGGAAATATTTTTATGGTTCCACTCCTCTATTTTTATCCCGTCATTGTAGTTTCTTGGAATAATATGGAAGTGCGTGTGGAAAATGTACTGGCCCGCGCTAGTGCCATTGTTTAACAAGATGTTATATCCGCCATGATTGATACTGATTGCCTTTCCTATTTTTTGAACCGAATAGGCCAGTTCATTCAAAACGTCCGTCGGTATCTCGGCAAGATCCACATATCTCTCTTTAGGGATAACCAAAATATTTCCGTCTTCTTTCGAAGGGATATCTATCGACATGAAGGCGACAGTGTTTTTTGTTTCGTATAGCGCTATGAAGGGAAAGCCGTTCCTATGCGAAATTACGCCGTTGACAAGGTCGCTGAATAAGTAATACCTTTCAGAAATATTTTTGAATAAAGCCGGGATTTCCCTATAAATATATTTCACAGTTCTTTCGATTTTCTTTTCAACCGCTTTCCTATCCGTTTCAAAATCTTTTACCTCGTCTATATCCCAGATGGAGCTGTGTTTGTTGATGGCTAGCTCATTGAATAACAAAACATTCCTATAATTTAATTCTGACCTAATAAAATCGCGATGTGTCTCGTCCATTACAACTATTACATCATACATACCCAGCATATTTTTAGTTAATTTTCTCTGCCTATGGCCTATTCTCTTAATGCCTAATCTTTTCAGCGATTCGATTGTTTTAGGGTCGATATAATTCTTCTTTGCGATTATCCCAGCGGAGCCCACTTTCCAGCCTGAAATTTTATTGTCTGCCAAGTATTTCTTAAACAGGCACTCGGCAATCATACTTCGGAATGTATTTCCAGTACAAACAAACAGAACGCTCTTTTGGGCCATACACTTAATAATAAAATTCTCCTTTTTAACCCTTTCTAAAAATGGGGTTTGAGCCAGAATGACACTTACAGATCGTTTACAAAGCATCTTATTCCGCCTCCACAGTTCATATTCGCATTAAGCGGAGCTGCGGTAGGGATTGCATCTATCCCGTTCTGCCTAAGCAGCGCAATCGTATTAACCGCCCTCTTGTCTACTATTACCCTATTTCCGTCCAAGGGCTTGAAGTTTGCTGGGTAAAAGTGTGATTCGCATTTTGGCACAAGCAATATGTCTAATCCGTTCTCTTCAGAAGCGGCTTCCAAAACCGGCCTGTTATTTACAAAATACGATCTATCGACCAGCATGAACCCTTCCCCTACACCGACAAATAAGTCTATATGGTCGTTGTTTCTGTACAGACTGACTGAAAACATACTGGAAAGTTTCGGATCCAACTGCATCCCGTCTTTCAGGAAGTAAAACCTATGGCCATTGGCGGCAAGCTCTCGTATCAGAGGCTGGCCCTCAAGCCAATAGTTAACCAGAGTGGCATTGTTGCTAATAGGTACGGATAGGCCGCCCTCCCCACACGGGTTCGGCTCCGAACCATTAAAGCGTTTTATCCGCACTCCTCCGATCTTCTGCCACAGGTCACGCGTCCAGCATGCGCTTACCTCGTATTCCGTAGTTATGCCCATTTTTGCTGCAATCGGCGCCTTGGCTCTAAATACCCTGGCATACGGTCTGACCCTGTCCATTACGCTCTTGTCGGTAAGCCCGTAGTCCGGAACAAGCACCCTGTAGCCAAGCTCGTTAAGCTGCTTTATTATCGCTATCCTTTCTGCATTGATCCTTAGTAATGTCAGCGGACTTTTAGCCAAAGAAGACATTATGATCAGTGAGTCGGAAATTGAATGTGGCATCTTTCTGGAATCCATGAATACCTTATCCCCTGAACGGGTTATCCCTGGATATTCTAATCTAAGAAATTTAAGGTCTAGGGGCTTCAGGGTGCCGTTTCTCAGACTGTCAATAAATGCCTTTTCCAACCTCGTATCCGATTTGCCCAAGGCTACGACAAGGCATTTTGTACTCCTTTCAGGCATTTTATCATAATTATATCACTGGTAGAAATATAAATAGCCACTATGTTCATGTAAAAGGGAAATCTATAGCATTATCACATATCCCTAAAATAAAACGCCCTCGCCGGGATTTGAACCCGGATCACAGGCTCCGGAAGCCCGCGTTCTATCCAAGTTATACTACAAGGGCACTGCTTTCCATCACTTCCTTTTCTTTACTCCCTTCACCCTCAGCGTGAATGAGAAAGTGCTGCCCTTCCCAGGTTCGGATTCGCAGGATATCTTACCGCCATGCAGTTCCACTATCTGCTTTGTTATCGACAGTCCAAGCCCTGTCCCAGCGCCCTCCTGCTTCACAAGCCCCCTCTTTGTCGGAGCCTCGTAAAACTTCCTGAAGAGCTTGTGCCTGTCCTCGTCGCTTATGCCTATTCCCGTGTCTGTGACACTGCACTCCACGAAGCTCTTCCCCTTGTTCGCTATCTTCACCTTTATATCTCCCTTGTCCGTGAACTTTATCGAGTTGCCTATCAGATTGACGAACACCTGTATCAGCCTGTTCGGATCCGCGATTATCGTAGGGACATCGTATTCGACATTCCATGAGAACTTCAGCCCCTCCTTCAGCGCGGATTCCCTCATGGACTGCATGGTCGGGTTGTTGTAAAGCTCCTTCAGGTTCACCTCCCTCACCTCTAGCTTCATCTTTTCGGACTCGAGCTTTGCGGCATCGAGCACCTGTTGTATCATCTGTATGAGCCTGTCGGCCTCGTCTATTATCGTCTTGATGTAGTTGAGCTGGTCTGTGTTGAGCTCGCCGAACTCGCCCTTGTACAATAGTTTCGAGAAGCCTATTATGTTCGTCAGCGGGGTCTTGAGTTCGTGCGATATGTTGTATATGAACTGTGACTTGAGGTCTCCTGTCGACTTCAGCTTGTTTATCATGCTGTCCTCCTTGTCTAGCCTGTCCTGGAGGTCGGCGAGCTTCCTCTTCGTCTCGAGCTCCTTTATGACCATTATGTAGTCGATGGAATCCGGGCTCCTGAAAAGCCTTATGGAATGCGTAGAGTCTATCTGTTTGCCATCCTTGTCAAGCAGCACAGCATAGGAATTGTCGACCTTGCCTCCGTTCCTCGCGTAGGCTATGTTCTTGTCGAATGCGGTCTGGTCAGCGTAGAGCGAGCGCATCTCCTTCCCGAGCAGCATGCTCTTCGGATAGCCTAGAACGCTTTCGGTGGGCATGTTGCAGTCCTTTATGTATCCTGACGCATCCATCGTTATGACCATGTCGGATGTGCTGTTTATGAAGTCCGTGAAGGCGTTCCTTATGCCGTCGATATAGCTCTCAGCCCTCGCGTCCGAGAAGAGCATCACATAGCCGCCAGCCCATTTCGAGAGCGTGAATCTCAGGTTAGCTGGAACCCCACTCTCGCTTGCGAGCGAGATTACTCCGTGGAGCCGTGCCTCAGAATCCCTCTTCTCAAGCAGCTCCTTCAGCTCCCCGCGCTGCCTCTCCACAGTGAGCTCTATTATCTCCTTGCCGACTATCAGGTTCTTGTCGTAGCCTATCGCCCTCTCTATGCTGTCCGTAGCGCCAGTCACCACAAGTGCTTTGTCAAGATATATCGCGCCAGCGTACGATTCCGTATCCATGTTCTCCGTGATCCTTGAGAGCATGTCCAGCTCGGTTATGTCGTCAAGCGAGAGGTGCAGCATGCGCTCGTTGAGCGCATTGACAACAAGCCTGTAAAGCCTGCTGCCCCTTGATGTAGTCAAAGGGATAGATGTCGCGCCCTTTCTCGAAAGTGCCACAAGGCTGGGGAATTCCATGCCTATAAGCGCGCCTATGCTGCTCTCGTCGAGGTTCCTAGGCGCGAGCTCCTTCCTCGCATTGTCGTTCGCCTTCAGTATCTTCCCGTCGCTGGATATGAGCAGCTGTATGTCGCTGCTGTTGAACGCCGCGTTGAAATATCCGGCAAGCTTTAGCCCCCTCTCGCTCTCGTACTTCGAAAGCAGTATCATGCTCGCGAAATACGCGCCAAGGGAGGCTGTGTCTACAATCTCCTTCACGAACTTGTTCTCGAGGAACGAGAGCATCTCCACTATCGCGATTACGCGCCCGCCGATTGCCACCGGCACGAGCGCGCAGCTCTTGAATCCGCGGTTCTTATACTTTATGAGCTCCGGGAAGGAGGAATACTCGCTGAGCTGGTTGTCTATATACGTCTTCCTCGTGTTTGAAAGATAGCCGTAAAACTCGTTTGGGGCAGTCCCCTCTCTGTACATGCCGTTTATCGAGACCTTGTCTATCCCGAGGATTGTGGCTATTGCATCAGAGAATTTCCTCTGCAGCTCCTCCTCCGAGGCTCCGCTCCCGGCCTCCTCAACGATCTGCTGAAAGAGCCTGCCTATAATGATATTCTCTGGCACCAATTATCACCGCCGACTGCAAAAGTATCTTTGTATAAACGAATAGCGATTCGATTATACTTATCAGCAGCGAAATTATATAAATGCGTACAGAGCCATGTTATTGGGTGGTACGGATGAAAAGAGTACGAGAACTGGTCGCGAAGGCATCGCAGGACTTTGAGCTTGCGAAGAGGCACAAGCAGGTGAAGGAGTACGTGACCGCGACAATACTCTACAATAGGGCAGTCGAAAAGGTTCTCAAGGCGCTCTTCATAAGCAGGACCAGGAAGGAGCCGCCTAAAAATGCATCGATAGACTACCTTGCAAGGAGGACCGGGGTGCCGGATGAGGTTGCTGTGTACATAGCGTCACTCGACGAGAACGAGGCTGTAGGGATGGGCATGAATGGCCTTGTTGATCTGCAGTACACGGATACAGGAAACGGCGCTGAGAGGCAGGCATTCTACATGGAGGGCCTAACAAAGAGACTGCTCGATTACGTGAGCACATACACGAAAATATAAATATGAACTGAGAAAGTAGGCGTTATGGCTAGTTCTTGCACTGCCCATGCTGGTGCCCACAGGCCAAGGTGTTTCATCTGAAGATAAAGGAGCTGTTCAATGGCGTATACCTAATAGACGGAAAGCTCGCGACAGTGAACCTGTGCAGGGGCAGGAAGGTGTACAACGAGGAGCTCGTTCTTGACAACGGCGTTGAATACAGGATGTGGACCCCCTACCGGAGCAAACTCTCAGCGGCAATGCTCAACGGAATAAAGCACATGGAGATAAAGGGCGGCAGCAGGGTGCTCTACCTTGGCGCAGCCACTGGCACGACTGTAAGCCATGTGAGCGACATAGTGAGCAACGAGGGCAGCATATACGCAGTGGAGCTTTCGGAGAGGAACGTCAGGGAGCTCATAAGGCTATGCGAAGCCAGGAGGAACATACTGCCCATACTCTCAGACGCGATGGAGACCAGGAACTATGCAGACTCGATAGAGACCTGCGACATAATCTACCAGGACATATCAGCGAGGAACCAGGCGGAGATAATGCTCGCTAACAGCGTCTTCCTAAAGAAAGGGGGATACGCCTACTTCGTCATAAAGTCTCAGAGCATAAACATCTCCAAGAGCCCGAAGGAGACCTACAAGAAGGAGCTCAAGCTTCTGGAGGAGACGTTCGAGCTGGTGGAAAGCACAAGCCTTGAGCCATATGACAGCATGCACCTCTTCGCAATTCTAAAGAAGAAATGAGTGTGGTCCCATGAATACAAGCGAGTATCTTGCATTCCTTGGCGCTCTGGAGAACTCCAACAGGACGCTTCTCTGCGGCTATTGCGGCTATGAGATAGCCTCGATAGGCAAGAGCTGCATATGCACCAACTGCGAGTCGCCTGTATTTTCCGCAAGGAGAGAGTTTGAGGCGAGGAACCACACGCTTCTGGAGGCGCTAGACAGCATCGCCGCATATGCAAGAGACCGCAGATACGATGATGCGATTGCAGGATACGAAAAACTTATCGCGCTCAACAAGGATCCGTACCTTATGCATGCGGAAGCGCTGCTCTACCTGCAATACTCAAACTACGAGCTGGCGAAGATCCAATACGACAGACCGGGATTCATGGAGGAGAATGCGCTCCACAGGGACAAGTCTGCAAAGCTGGCCTCCTCGTCGAAGAGGCTTCTTGCAAAGGGGATAAGTGCCGCAGAGTCGGAGATATCCAACGGCAACAACTCATCATTAACCTTATACTCGCTCTTCCTATGCCAGATGAGGCTTGAGGATTACAGGGGCGCGCAGGAGAGCCTCAAGGAACTGAAGTCAGGGCCAAAGTATCTCTCCTCATACGCCTCGATGCTCTTCCATATCGGGATAGGGCACTATGACGCCGCGATAGCCGATGCTGAAACGCTGCTCAACGAGAAAAGCTTCTCGGTGAATGCGCTCTTCTACATTGGCTTCTCCAAATTCAAGAAGGGTCAGGCCCGCGACGCCAAGAAAATACTCTCAGCCCTTTCAAGGGTCCTATCTAACGAGTCGGTGGAGGCCCTGCTCAAAGAAATAGCGGAGCAGGAATCTACTTAGATATGAATATGAAGCGCATCTCCTTCTTGCTGTCGAGTATGCAGAACCCGAACCTCTCCAGCTGCACTATCTCCCTCTCCTTCAATTCCCCTGCGTAGCTCTCTATGTAGCCGTTGTTCGTACGCAGGCTATCCTTCCTGAAGTTGCCGTTCTCGTCAAGCGGGTCGCCAGGCACCAGTATGCTGCAGTTGAGGTAGTTGCCGTCGCACACCCATTGGAATCTCTTTGCCGTATCCGCGTCGCTCGGCTCGCCTACCCAGGAATCATCGACCATCTCAAGCTTTATCCCTACGAGCTCCTTAAGCTTTATCACATCGCCCTCCCTAAGCGTTGCCACATCCTCCCCGCTTATGTAAAAGCGGTTGTCCACTGTGTATTCCCGTTTGCCTAGGTCCGCAGTGGGGTGTAGCTTCAGCTCCACCTTCCTCGCGCTGAAATCCCTTATGCTTATGTCAACCGGAGCAGGCACATAGTAGAGCCTCTTCGCCGTCGGGTCTACGATCTTCTTGTTCTCAGCCAGGAGGAGATCCATCCCGACCACGCTGTCCATCTTGCTCATTCCGAAGCTGAGCACGAACCTCCTTATCGCCTCGGGCTGTATGCCCCTCCTCCTCAGCGCCGTTATCGTGACCAGGCGCGGGTCGTCATAGCCCTCAACAAGGTGGTCGGCTATTAGCTTCCTCACCTCCCTCTTCTGCTTTGGTTGCCCTTTTATGGAGAGCCTCGCATCCGAGTGTATGCGCGGCTTCCTCAGCCCTAGTGCATCAAGCACCATATTGTAGAGCGGGTTCCTGAGCTCGTAATTCTTGTCCCTCAGCACATCCGTGACGCCATTGAGCGAGTCGTTTATCGGCGTATTGAGGTCGTAGGTTGGCCATGTGGTGTATTTGTCTCCCTGCCTATAGTGCTTGTCTTTCTTTATGCGCATTATCGTGGGGTCGCGGAGCGCTGTGTTCTGCGAGCCCATCTCGCCCCTGAACCTTATCACCATCTCGCCCTCACCGTATTTGCCGCTGAGCATTGCCTCGAATTTTTCAGAGCTCTCCTTTGTCGGGGCATCCCTGTGCCCGCACTCAGCGCCATCAAACCTCTTCAGCTTCATCTCGTCCGCGCTGCATCCGCACGCGTACGCGTTCCCGCTCCCTATCAGCTTCCTCGTGTAATCATACATCTTTTCTATGCTGTCGCTTGCGTAGTATTCCCTGCCGAATTTTATCCCGAGCCATTCCAGGTCCTTTTTGAAGGCATCAACATACTCCTGCCTCTCCTTCTCCGGGTTGCTGTCGTCAAAATAGAGGAGAAGCTTTCCATCGTAGATTTTTGCGAACTCGCTTACAAGGAATGCGGCCTTTGCATGGCCGATGGTCATGTAGCCTGTCGGTTCCGGCGGGAACCTAGTGACGAAGGATCCATTCACCGCGCCATCGAGCACCATCCTCGGCTTCGACGAGGATTCGACGCGCCTCTCGTGCTGCTCCTCGAACTCACCCTCATATGGCTTGTATTCCTTGAGAAGCTCCTCCTTTGATAGCGAGTTAACCTCATCCACGGTCCTGTCTATCTCGGCCCTAAGCTCGCCTAGCTGCTCCTTCGGCGTGCCGGACGCTACCTTGCCCAGCACATTCGCAGCCTTCGCCTTCCCGTAGTCTATGGCGTTCTTCACCGCGTATTTCCTTATGAGTTTGATCGTATCGTTTGGGATCGCCATATTCTTGATCAACCCAGGCTTATCCTAATCTGGTTGTTGTAGAGCGTGCCCCTCTCGGTCAGGAGCGCCGACACCGAGACGTTGACCGGGCTGCCTATGCTCCTTACGCTGTTCAGGTAGATTGTGTAATTCCTGTCTGAAAGTGGGACGCTGACCGGACGGCTTGAATTCGGGTAATACATACTCAGGTTCCCGGGCAGCATTATGTCTGCTGTGGATCCCACTACTACCTCATTACTTGAACCCAGCTTTGCATACAGGAGTTTCTGGAGCGCATAGGCGGAAAGCTCAGAACTGTATATCTCGTAGCTGTTGTTGTTATTGTTTATGTAATTGTCTATGGAGCCGTTCGCCTCAAGCTTTGACATGAGCCCCGCAAGCGCGCTGGCCGTGGAATTTGAGCCGTTCGGGACACTTACATAGGCTACCTGCGAATATCCGGTTATCAGCGCGCTTGCATTCGCAGTTGCGAATACTGTCGGCCCTGTCGCTGCTGCAACCGTGCTTGTGACAGTGGTTGCTGAGCCGTTGTTCCCGAATGCCGCATAAGATGTCAGGAAGATTATGCCTACGAATATGGCCCCTATTAGGAATATCAGTTTCTTTGTCTTTGCCTCCATAAAATGCACTTATTTATACCTATATGGTAAAATAGATTCAATAAAGAGTATTCTGTTCAGATAGTTTAAAGCTATTTTGTTTTTAGGTAATATCATGTCATTCAAAGATGGGGACTTCCTGGAAGTCGAGTACAGTGCATGGAGCGGGGCGGACAACAGCCTCATATCAACTACGGATGAGAAAAAGGCAAAGGAGGCAAACATATTCGAAAAGGACGTGCACTACGGCCCGGTGCTCGTGGTGCTGGGGTCAAACAGCGTGATAAAGGGGCTCGATAGGTCGCTCAGGGAGATGGCGCCAAACGAGCAGAAGAGATTCACATTCAAGCCAGATGAGGCATTCGGCGAAAGGATACCTGACCTTGTGAGGGTGATGCCGCTCGCCGAGTTCAGGAAGCACGACATAGACCCGTATCCGGGGCTGAAGGTCAACCTTGACAATGCCACTGCGATAGTCAAGAGCGTGAATTCGGGAAGGGTCATAGTCGACGCAAACCATCCATACGCAGGGCAGGAGATAACCTACGAGATAAAGGTGGTGAAGCACCTCACCTCCGAGAAGGATAAGGTGAAGGCGCTGGGCAAGACCTACAATGTAGAGCCTAGCAGCGTGGAAGTGAAGGAAAAGACGCTCGAGATGACGTTCAACAACAGCGTAAAGAAGAACTCGGACTACTTCATAGGAAAGGCGAACCTTATCGCATCTGTTTTCAGCTACCTCAAGGAGTTCGAGAGCGTAAAGGTAGAGGAAGAGTACATCAAGCCGAAGGAGTCAGATGAAAAGAAAACAGAGCAGGAAGAGGAAGCATCCGAATCCTAACTAATAAGGTGCTGTTCAGCCTCTATAAGCCCTGACCTAGGTGCGCAATGCCCTAAGCAGCCATAGCCTATGGTTGTAATAATCGTTTACCCAATCTTCTACAACAGTCTTTAAATCAACGCCCTCTCTGATCCCAAGATGCACAAGCTCCTTCGAGCGAAGATTGCGGAAGCGGCCCGTAGTTCCATCATTATTCTGGTAAAATACAGGGCCAATGAACAGCGAATAATGTTTTTCGCCTTCCGTTGGCTTAAGGACCATCATGCTGATTACCCTCTTCCCCCTCCTCTCTGGTATCTCCGCCCTGTAATAGGCGGCGAAGGCTTCCTCTCCAGCCTCTTTCAGGCGCACGCGCTCACGAGCTTTCCTCTTGTCATCCTTTTGCTGTGATGCCTTTGCAGCTGTTGCCATTTTATCATCTTTAACTAATCTGCCGACTAAATATTTACGCCTTTATGTTTATCGCGTAGGTGCTGTTGAGCTTGACCCCGAGCATCCTTGCTATCGCCGACTTCTCCGCATTGAATATCACAGCATAGCCGCTCCACTTGTTAGTGAGCTCCTTCGAGCCGCAGCTCGGGCATGTGTCTCCGTGGCTTATTATCAGTTTGCAGTTCTTGCACGCTTTTTCCTCCATGTTACCATCTCATTTCCTGCCTCTCTTCTGCGGGCCGCCCCTCTGGACCCTTCCCTTCGCCTTCTCGCCCTCGTTTATCCATTCCTGCTTTCCGAGACCTTCAGGCTTCATAGTAAGCGCTATCTTCGAATCCTTCACGGATGTCTTCATGCTCACGGTCGATATCTTCGCGAATACGATGTCGCCCTTCTTCAGCATGCGCCCGCTCCTCTTCGATACGAACGCCCGTATCCTCCTGTCAAAT
>DUIS01000101.1:0-2270 GCA_013330215.1 Microcaldota archaeon
ATGGTCAACCAAAGATGCTGGTCTGATAGTGCCCAATAACTCTGCGCCTCTGAAAACGGACCAGCCTTCTCTCTTGTTTGCCCACCTGAAAAGATGAGTATCGATTTTTCATCTTTGCCGGCTTCCGATATGCCAGCAAAAGCGTGTTCTGTGTAAAACTTAGCCTCTCCCTTGAAACCCCCTATCCAGTAATCATCGAGATGCGCAGAAGCAGCCTCTCTTCCCACATACACTGCATGTCCGGGTACTATCAGCAGGTATTTCGCATCTTTGTAATTTTTAACAGAACTTGTCCCTACTATGCTTGAGCCTAGCATTGCTGTTTTCTCTGCCATGTTTATCACTTAACGATAATCCTGTGATGTCGGAGATATATATGGCTTTTGGCTCGGTTTGCCGTATTTATAGATACCTGTCTACCTTCCCTTGCTGGCTATGTATCTGTTGACCAGCTCGACAGCCTTGTCTATCGCCCTTCTTACATCCGCTGTCGTCTTTGCTCCAGTGCATATTATCTTCCCGTTCTTGAAAAGAAGGAGAGCCGCCTTTGGCTCGTGGACCTTGAATATCGCGCCAGGGAACTGCTCAGGCTCGTAGTCCACGTCGTTTGAGAGCTTCGCAAGCCCGTACAGGTCAAGATCTACGTTGAGCTCCGCCTTCGTGACTATGTTCTGCACCTTGTAGGTCGGCTTCAGCACCACCTTCTTGTGCGGAGGATACAGCCTTGACTCTGAGTTTTTCGACATTTTTGCACCCGCGCGAGACGCTTTCTCTGCTAATAATGGCACACGCACATTTAAATAGGTTTATACGACATACTCTACTAACACTTGAGATTTGGTTCGTATGACGAAAAGATCGCAGGGCCTGTTCGCGGGGCGCACGCGCCACCTGGCAAGGCACCATAAACCATCATTGCTCAGCGTGAGCGAAAGGATAAAGAGCTTCAAGGATGGGGACATGGTGGCGATAGTGCCGAAGGGCAACTTCAAGAACATACCGCATCCAAGGTACAGGGGGAAGATTGGAAGGGTCATCGAGAGGCGCGGGGGCGCCTATGTAGTGGAGCTCAGGATAATGAACTCCGTAAAGAGGCTGACAGTGCCCGCGCTGCATCTTAAGAAGATGTAAATACAACATTTGCATTTAATTTAAGGATGAGAACATAGGTACAAAAACAAGTCCTATTGATTCCAGTTCCGGAACAGCCCAAGGATTGGGAAAGACAATCACCGGCTTGGAATTTTTTGACGAGCTCGTGCATTTGAAAAGGGATACAGGCGACCGCCTATCAACAGCGGCAACCAGGCTGGCAGGTTTGGCTGTTTCCGGGGGCGCATTATACGAGGCCGCCAAACTAGAACTCCATTATACAATTGCCAAAATCCTGCTCAACGGTGACATTAAGGAAAGAAAAGATGCGGTGGTGAGACTTGCCAATGCCGTAATCTCCAAAGGGAAACCTGAAGTCGCTTTAGAAATGGTTATGAATGCCGCCCTTATCCTAAAATCTGACAACGGCAACGATGGGGCAAAAGGCATACTGGAAACCACGCTTATAGATGGTGACAGTGATGCAAGGCTGAGGTTTGCCGGTGTAATAGAAAGGTTCAGAAATTATGATAAGGCTGACGTCGGGCTTGGAAAAGCATTGGAAGAGGTAATCAAAAATGCCCGTGCAGCCGACAAGAACATGCACCTGCAAAGAACCTAATCCTCCTCTACCAGAATGCACTAGTGGCTGAACATGCTCTTCCTGTAGGGCTTTGTGAACATGTACGACCTCTGGTCACCCATGAGCTCTGTTATTATCCTGTCAGTGATGAGCTTGGCCGGATCCTGCAGCAGCTGCACGCGCTCGGATATGTCCGCAAGGCTCTCGAACCTCTTCTCGTTCCTCGCCTTCAGTATAGCCTCCAGATGCTTTTTCCCTATGCCGGGGAGCAGCTCCAGCGAGTGCTGCCTTATGTTTAGCGGCCCTGCGGTGTTGAAGAGCTCAACGAACCTCTTCTCGTCCGCCTTTATTATCGTTGCTATGACTATCTGGAGCTCGTTCTTCGCCGTTTGCGTGAGCTCGTCGTAGCCTATCCTTGACTTTATGAGCAGGATCTTGGCGCGCTCGTCCTTGCCTATGTATACCCGCTCGCCAAGCGTAAGGCTGGCGTTCGGCTTTATGGTAGCCTCGAGCAGCGTGAACTTCTCCTCGCCTATTAGTTGGGTTATGGGCTCAGACCTGTTCGAGAAGGACTTGCCGCTGGCCATGAAATCCA
>DUIS01000101.1:2333-2700 GCA_013330215.1 Microcaldota archaeon
CTTGCCGCTGGCCATGAAATCCAGCACGTACGCGTTTTCCTCCCGCTTCTCCTCTCTCTCAATCATCCCAACCACCCAGACGTTTCTTTATTTCTCCTTTGTGAGCGCGAGTATCTTGTTGACCTCCTCGTCGGAGAAGCTCTTCCTCTCGCTTGCAAGTATCTGCCTCAGCGTCATGTTGTTCTTCGGCATTATCTCTATTATCTTTACCATGCTCCTCTCGCTGACGTTGCCGAACTCCTCCAGCGCCTTCCTTATCCTCTTCGCCTTCTCCTTCGGCACCTCGAACTTCTGCGCGTGCTGGAAGGCAAGCTGCTGCTCGTAGGTGAGTTCGCTCTTGTCAGACTCCAGTATGCTTATGACGTCA
>DUIS01000093.1 GCA_013330215.1 Microcaldota archaeon
AAGGAGGTAGAGCTGCTCTACGACACTGTGCTAAACGCGGACAAGGCAGGCGCGATAATACTCGGAGGGTCTGTGCCAAAGCACCACATAATGAACGCGCTGATGCTGCGCGAGGGCGGAGACTACACCGTTTACATAAACACCGCGAACGAGCAGGACGGCAGCAATGCTGGCGCGAATCCGGAGGAGGCGAAGAGCTGGGGCAAGGCAGCACTTGACGAGAACAACGTGAAGGTGTGGGGTGAGGCGAGCATAATATTCCCGATACTCGTCGCGGCTGCGTTCAAGCTTGACTGACGCGCAAACCAATAAAAGGATTTCATTGCCAGGTATATCGTGGTTTCATGGCAGAGAAGATAAGGTGCGCGCACATACTAGTTACAAAGGAATCAGTTGCCAAGGAAGTACTTGACAAGCTCGCAAAGGGCGAGAGCTTCGGCAAGCTTGCGGAGCAGTACTCGATAGACGGATCGAGGAAGCAGGGAGGTGACCTCGGATACTTCGGCCACGGCGTGATGGTCAAGGAGTTCGAGAAGGCGGCATTCGACTTGCAGAAGGGGCAGACATCAGGGATAGTGAGGACCCAGTTCGGCTACCACATAATAAAGCGCCTTGAATAGGCTGCTTTAGGCTACCCTTAATTCGAGATCCTCGTGCAGGAGTTCATTGTGGAGCTTGCACTCGCGGTCAAATTTCTTTACATAGCCTAACGGGGTGCCTCCTGGTGGCGAATCGGCCACGCAAATGCGGAGCATTTTGCTTACGCTTACGTTGCTAACGCTGTAGTTTCCGGCTCTTGCCGCTTCCAACACCGGCTGGTTATCGGGATTTGGTATGCCTGGCTTATAGTTTATCACAGCATCGACAAAACAGGCAGGAAGGTCCCTAAGTACAGGGATCTCGTGCGGTTTGCCATTTGCCCCTGGCGCCTCCCTTATATCCACAGAATTTACGGATGTGTAGTAGTACATATCATCGCACAACGCCGCGACAGATCTTGTTGCCTCTTCCAGTGACTCCGAGTTAACGTCCATTCTTACCAGTTTCCCTACCCTGACGCTTGAGATGTGCGTGTAGCCCAATCTTGTCCCAAGCTCGGTTATCGCCCACCCTTCCGGGTCGTGGCATGTCGGCTTTCTGGTCACCGCGACCTCCATCCTGAAGCTCTTTCCACTTCGGCCTGTAGTTTGTTTAGATTGCAGATAAACACCCCCTTGCAGATGTATTTGTATAGTGTTCCGATAGGTTATTATCTGCTACGCTGGCTGGCCTTGCGCCTAATCCCTTAGTTTCCTGAAGAGCGATGTGTAGAATGCGTTTACGCCAGATGCGGAGTATACTGAAAGGCCTTCCTTGTTCCTTATGAACCTGCCCTTGTCGCCGCTGTTTACAACCTCTGCTATCGCGTCAGGTATGCTTATCTCGTCCTTGACTATGCACATCCTCTTTACCTCCTCAGGTATAGGGGAGTAGTCCGGTATGAGCACTGGCGTTCCGAGCGCAAGGCTCTCGAGGACTATTATGCTAAGCCCTTCGCGCTCTGACATCTGGAGCAGCAGCTTCGACCCCTTTATCGTCTCGTAGAGCTCCCTTTTGTCAGCAGCGCGGTAGAAGTCCCTCAATTTTACAATGTTGTTGAGGTGCATGCTGCCTATCTCCTTTGATATGCTGTGCCTCTCTGGGCCGCTGCCTATTATCAGCGCCTTCATGCCCTTCGCCCTTTTCGTGGCGGATTTCACCGCGGTGAGCCATTTGTCAAGGCGTTTCTCCTTTATGAGGCGGCCGGAGAACACGACTCGTCTCTCCTCTTTCTTTACAATTATCCTTCCCAGTTCCTTGTCATTTATTACGGGGGAGAACACGTGTATCTTCTGCTCATCTATGCCGAGCTCCGCTAGCTTCTGTGCGGTCGTGCTTGAATTGGCTATGTATGCGTCAGCGCCCCTTATCGCCCATGAGGCGAAGGCGCCGGCCATCACACCTGGGATTCCCCCAAGGTAGCTTGTCCAGTAATCCCTGTCCCACACCTCGTGCATGTCGAGTATGAGCTTGCATCCAGTGAGCCTGCAATATACTTTGAGCACGGGTATGTGCAGTATGGGGAACTCGTTCACCTGCATGTAGTCGAACCTGTAGAACAGCAGCCTGAAAAGGCTTGCTGTGTATGCGACCGCCTCCCTTATCGAGCGCCTCCCGTGCCTGTAGAACTTCTCGGTTGTTATGTTGTGGAGGGTATGGTACATTATGTTGTCCTTCCTGAAATCCTTCTCCATGCCTGGCCATCTCAGCGAGAAGAAGTGGACCTCGTGCCTTTTCGCCAGCTCCTTCGACTCGGTGCTCTCAAGGGTCTCCAGCCCGCCAACATTCCAGGGGTACACGGCGTCAGAGACGAATGCTATTTTCATAGGACTCAGTACTTAAAATAACATAAATAGTATTAAAACATGCTGTTCATATCTAATAGCGATTGGGAGATAGCATGAGTGGCAAAAGGCAGACGCTTGGGGATAATGTAACGCCGTTGAACTACAACCTTGCTTTTGATATTGATTTTAAGAACCTGAAATACAGGTGCACCGAGGCCATAGAGGTTCGGATAGGGAAGAGTACCAGATCCGTGAGGCTGAATGCAGTAGGGCTGAAAATAAAGAGTGCAGTGATAGTCTGTAAGAAAAAGGAGCAGAAGACCAGGGCCAGGCTCGAAAAGAAAACTGAGCAGCTGGTCCTCAACTTCAAGGATGCGGTATCTGGTACTGCAGAACTCGGGATAGAATTTGAGGGCACCAACGGCGAGAAGCTGAACGGGTTCTACAAGAGCACCTACAAGGTAGGCAAGAAAGAGCGCCACATACTCACAACGCAGTTCGAGCCTGCAGATGCAAGGAAGGCCTTCCCCTGCTTTGACGAACCGGAGCTCAAGGCCACTTTCGAGGTATCCTTCCTCGTCGACAAGGCACTCGGCGTGATATCGAACATGCCTGAAAAGAGCATCAGGCGCATGGGGAGCAGGAAACTTGTTGCATTCCGAAAAACG
>DUIS01000018.1 GCA_013330215.1 Microcaldota archaeon
TCAGGCCCCAGTTCGGCGCGCTTGACGTCCTGGCGAACCAGATATGCGGCATCGCGCTCGATAAGCAGAGCATTGAGCTCGCCGAGCTTGAGAGGATTGTGAGGGGCTCGTTTGTGTATGCGGCGCTTGACTCGGAGAAGCTTGTCTGGCTGCTTAAATTCATGACAGGGCTGAGGCTCGTTGGTTTCGACGGCAAATTGATAACAAGCGGGGGCAGGACAAGGATGTACTACTACGACCACCTTAGTGTGATACCAGACTCGAAGAGGTTCATGGTCAAGAACATAGTGGAGAACAGGATAATATCGACGCTTGATGACAGGTTCGTGGCTAGCAATGTTGAGGAGGGGTCTGTATTCATAACAAAGGGCCTGCCCTGGAAGGTGCTGAGCATTGACGATGACATAATAAGCGTTGAGCCGAGCACAGACCTTGATGCTGCGGTGCCGGACTGGACCGGCGAGGACATACCAGTGAGCCACGACACCGTGCGCGGGGTTTTCAGGCTGCTGAACTCGCCTGGAAGTATCGGAAGGCAGAATGCCGATTCGCTGAGGGCGGTGGACGAGCTTGCGGCAAGGCAGGCGCACTCCTTCCTGCCCTCAGAGAACGCCTTCTTCGTAGAAAGCCTTGAGGAATACTGCGTGCTCTATACGGGGCTGGGCACGCAGGCGAATGAGGCCTTCTCGCGGCTGCTTGCGCACATGATAAGCGCACGGCTTGGCAGGAGCGTGAATACGCGCTCGTCGCCGTACATGATAATGCTTGAGCTTGGGAGGGACTTCGACATAGTGCGGCTGCTGAAGGGCATAGAGTCAAAATCTGTGGAAAAGAGCCTGAGGGACTCGGTCGCAGAGACTGAGCTCTTCCGCTATAGGTTCATAACGATAGCGAAGCTCTTCGGGGTAATAGATAGGGATGCCGCAGTGTCCAGGTCGTTCGCCAAGAGGATAATAAAGGTGATGAAGGACTCGCCGATCCACGACGAGGCGCTCCGCGAGCTTCTTGAAAGCTATTTCGACATCGCTACGTTGAAGCAGTTCATAGAGGAGCTTGAGAGCGGTGCGGTGAAGATAAGGCTGGTCAGCTCGGACACGCCATCAGTTTTCACAAGGGCAATACTCGCATCCGCACATTATACCAGGGAGCTTGTCATGCCGCTTACGCCAAACAGTGAGCTCGTGGAGTCATTCTCAAAGTTCATATTTTCGAAATCGGTAAAGATGCTATGCACATACTGCGGCTTCTTCTTTGAGAGGAGGCTGAATGAGATAAAAGAGATGGAATTGCTTGTCTGCCCAAATTGCAGCAGCCCAATGATCTCCATATATTCTGATGAGTACAAAGCTGTGGTGGACAAGAAGGTTAGCGGGAAAAGGTTGACAAGGAAGGAGACTGGCGTGCTGAAGGAGGCACTGCAGTATGCAGGACTTATCTCGTCGTACGGTGCAAAGGCAACTGTTGCGCTATCAGTTTATGGTGTTGGGCCGAAAAGTGCAGCAAGGATACTTATGATGCGCAAGCATGACGAGCACTCGTTCTTTATGGACCTCCTTGAGGCGCAGAAGAACTTCATAAGGACAAAGAAATATTGGTCTATCTGATTGGATTTGTATGTTCTCAAGAGAGTTTATTTCCCCATTCTATTCCAATATGGTGCAGATCGGTCAAAATCGGCCCGGTTTTTGGTTCAATCCTGTAGACGAAAAGCTTTACAATCCCGTCACTCTTCGTTACGGCGCCAGCAACCCCGAATCCTGCTTTCCACCCCTCAAATTTCGCGCGGGACGTTCCAAGATCGGCGTTCTTGCCAGAATAATCTATCCCGTCTGCAGCGATGGTCACTGCGTACTGACCAATGTCATAGGCAAACTCTTCTACTATGGTTAATATATTTTTAAAAGATATTAAGTCGCTCATTTGTGTTAATGATTCTATGCCTGCGTTACGTGCCTCGTCTCTTAATAGGGCCCTTGTCCTCCTGCAGGCATATTCTTTGCCCATAGACGATGCTGCATGAATGAGGCTGCTGGGGGAGTTTCCTGCTGTTCGGACAAACTCGGAGAGAGCCTCTAGTTTAGCTAAAGACCTTGCGGTCATCACGTCGCCGGATGAGTGCAAAGACCAATTGCTATCCAGAGTTCTCGAAGGTCGGAGCAGATTCATGTTGTACATGTCTTCTATTTCCTGCCTTAGCGCGCCAATCTGGTGCGCGGACAGGCTCTCCTCGACATGCAAGGCATTTAACCGGCTTTCTAAATATTCCCGATGTTCTGGTGAGATTCTTTGTATAATTTCGGCTACTTTGGATGGTTTGTGCATCTACGCCCCCTCTTATCACTTTATTCTTTCGCACATTCAGATATTTAAGCTTTCTTGTCGGTGGTTCCTAGAAGGTGCCTTTTTATTTCTTGATTTCTGTTGCCCCGTTTTGCGATATCTTGTAGGCTGCGTTCTCGAAATGCATTGCCAGCTCCCTCCCTTTGTAGTATTCGTGGAGGAACACCGCTATCGAGGCGGCTCTGCAGTGTGGCTGCGAGGTTATGCTTATCTTGAAATCGGATATCTTGTTGATGTAATCTACGTCCTCTTTGTCCGTGACAATGAGCACTATGCGCTTGTATGTAATTATCATGGCGCTTTTCTCCTGGAATGAGGTTCCGTACCTGGTGAGGTATATCTTTATCGCCTTGTCTGAAGTTTTCAGGAACTCCTCGCAGCTCTTTGCGAACGAGACCTTGAACTTCCCTCCCCATTTGCTGTTCATCCTGTTTATATAATTGACAAGCCGCGCGTCCTTCTTTCCTATGAAGGTTATTTCTGATGCGCCAAGCGCACGCGAGGTAACGCAAAGGTCAAGGCTGTTCTGATAACTGTTTCTGCCTATGGCTAACACATTTATCATAGCGATACGCCCCCCGTACATATAATTATCATGGACAGTAATATTAAGCTGCTTGCTCCGCAGCAGCCTGCTGCGGTTGATATTTTGTTATCGTCTGCGCATCGACTATGACCGCACCGGGGTTAAGCCTCATCAGCCTGACTCCGCTTGCGGCCCTTCCGGTCTTTCTTATCTCGTTGACAGGGAATGTTATGGATATCCCCGTGGAATTTATTAGTATTATGTTGTCCGCCGTGGAGACCTTTATTGCTCGCACAACGTTGCCGGTCTTTTCCTTGACCTTTATGTTGATGACGCCCTTGCCTCCCCTCTTTTGCAGCCTGTATTTATTCGCTTCGGTCACCTTGCCGTAGCCCTTTTCAGCTATTGATGCGATGATGTCGTTCTCGTTGACCGACAGGACGTTTATCACCTTGTCGTTCGAGTTTAGCCTTATCCCACGCAC
>DUIS01000050.1 GCA_013330215.1 Microcaldota archaeon
TGCCCTCTGCGCCGATGAACTGCTTTTTGTCCTGTCCCTGCACCTTTGCATCTGCAGCGAGTCCAAAATTTCTATCTAACTCCACATAGTAGAAGTTAGTGTATCTCAGAAGAAGATCCCTTGCTATCACGTTGGATTCCTCCTCGCTCTGCACCTCCTCAATGCGTGTGCGGAAGTCCTCCTTTATCACTACATTGAGTTTGGGGTCTGCACTGAATTGCATAGAGCCCTTGATGAGCATCTTCTGGTTTATCCTCTTCCATATCTCTGTTGCGATATCAAGCGACTTGGTGCGCCTAAGCTCCTCTACCAGCCTGTCCAGCGCCGCCTTTTCCTGTATTTGGAGAATGTTGATGGGGTTGTCATAGCCTACCCAGCTGCAGAACTTAGGATAATAGTCGTCGAAGTGGGTCATCCACGATCTGTGCACACTGCCCCCTATCTGGCTTACTTGGATGGCTGGTCCGCCTGCTGCATTTGCACTGTTGTCCTTTGATATCTGCGCCATTCTCTCAACACTGATATTATGAATTTTTTAATATTTATACCTGCTGGACGAGGTTTTAAATCCTTTCCGCCCCAAAATGGCAGACATCCCTGAGAGGGCATTCGCCGCATGAGGGCCTTGCCGCTGTGCAGTAGCGCTTGCCCAGCTCCACAAACTGCGCATGGAAGTCGTTGTATAGCTCCGTCTTCATTTCCAGCCTTTCCTCGAAATAGCCGCGGAGCTGCTCGTACTCTATGTCTGCGCTTATTGAGGGATCTATCCTGTGCATAGCCCTCTTCGTATACGCGTCTATCACAAAGACCGGCTTCTCGGCTGCATAGAGTATTATCGAGTCTGCAGTCTCCATTCCTATGCCGTTGTATGAGAGGAGCTCCTTTCTGAGTCCATTCTTCTCAAGTTTCAACAGGTTCCCCAGGCTTCCGTGCTCTTTCTTTATCCGTGCGCATATGCCCTTCAGCCTTTTCGCCTTCTGCCTGTAGTATCCGCTCGGCCTTATCAGCCGCTCCAGCTTCCTTATGTCCATAGATGCTATCTTCTCCATGGAGAGCGAGTCCGCTTCCTTCAGGTTTGCTATCGCCTTCTCTACGTTCTTCCATGTTGTCTGCTGGGTGAGCACAGCTCCCACCAGCACCTCAAAATCAGAATCTCCTGGCCACCAGTCCCTGAACCCGAAATGCCTCCTGAGGCGCCTGTATATCAGAATAGGCGCAGGCCTGTCCAAAGCAGCACCTATATCTTCAGTTCCTTCGAGTTTATCTTCTTGATTACCAGCCTTGGGTCCTCGCCGTCGCAGGTTATGCCCATGCTCTTGCATGTGCCCAGTATCTGGTTGACCCTGCTCTCGACGCTCTTGCCGTATAGGGAGCCCTCCTTTGACTTCGCTATCTGCTTAACCTTGTCTAGCGTTATGTTGCCAACTACCTCTCCCTTCGCCTTTGCCCCTGCCGAGAGCCCCAGCTCCTTGAGCAGCAGTGCGCTGGTTGTTGGTGCGCCGACCTCGACCCTGAACGCCTTTGTCGCACCGTCGACATACACCTTCACGGGTATCTTTATGCCTGCGAACTGCTTGGTCTTCTCGTTTATCTCCGCCACTATGGCGCTTATGTTCACTCCGAGCGGCCCGAGTGCCGGACCGAATGGTGGCCCTGATGTTGCCTTTCCTCCTTCGACTAATCCCTGTACGGTAGTTTCTGCCATGTTCACACCTTGTTTGCTTTTTGAATTACCTTTGCAGTGTTCATCTTGGTTGTTATCGGTATCGGCACGACAACGTCCATGAGCTCCACTGTTATGTCGTCCTTTGTCTCATCCATCTTTAGCACGCGCGCTTTGTAGCCCTTGAAGGGCCCTGTGGTGAACTCGACTATGTCGTTCTTCTCTATGCCGATTGCATGGCTCTTGGACTCGATCAGCTTCTTGACCTCGTCCTCGCTAAGCTCCTTTGGGAGCACGCCGCGTATGCTGCGCCCCTTTGTCACGAACTGCCTTGCTGATACCTCGTCCTCGGCCTCCATTATTATGTAGCCTCGCATGCCCTCCACCACTATGACGGAATATATAGGCAAATCGGACTTGGCTATCTTGTTCTGCAGCACATTGACTGCGATGCGCTCCTGACCTGATGTTACCTTGACAACAAAGTACAATTGAATCACACAATACTCTTTTATCGCAAACCTATAATATGCTTTATGACCTTTCTCTTTCTGCGGATTACATGAAATTCCTAAAGGTGGAGCGTGCAAGGGCGGAAAAGGCGAGAGTGCTTGTAGTCCGCCTGAACCTCCTGGACAGCTCCAGACCTGTACAACATAGCCGTAGCTATGTGTATTTTCCGATAAGTATTATGGGAGCAAAGGCTAAAAAGGCTTTTGATAGGATGGGAGCACAGGTCGTATCAAGATGGGAGGCCAAAAAGGGCGAAAAGCCATCGTATAGGGAGCAATTGGGGAAGATCCTCACGAAGAGGGAATTCTCGCAGCTTGCAAGGGGGTACGACCAGATTGGCGACATAGTGATAATAGAGTTCACAGGAAGCAGGAGCAAGGAGAAGGAGATAGCGCAGATACTGATTGATTCTAACATCAGCATTAAGACTGTCCTTGCAAAGGCAGGCGCGGTAAGGGGAAAGTACAGGGTGAGGAAGCTCAGGTATGTTGCCGGGGTAAGAAACTTCATAGCGACATGCAGGGAGAATGGCTGTACCTTCAGGTTCGACACAAGAAAGGTATTCTTTTCCAACAGGCTCTCCTACGAGCGCTCAAGGATACTGGGGCTTGTAAAGGACAGGGAGAACGTGATGGTCATGTTTGCGGGAATCGGCCCATTCGCAATAGAGATTGCAAAGGCGAATAGGCACAGCAACATAGTGGCTGTGGAACTGAACAGGTTCGGCTACAAATACATGCTTGAGAATGTAAAACTGAACAAGGTAGACAATGTAAAGCCGGTCCTTGGCGACGTGAAGAAAGTGTCTGGAAAGTACAGGAACTTCGCCGACAGGATAATAATGCCTCTACCGATGTCAAGCATGAGCTTCCTTGACGAGGCCTACAAGGTTGCAAAGAAAAAGGCCATTGTGCACCTCTATGCGTTTGCTGACAAGCCTGATACGGTGAAGGACGCGGTGCGCATGCATGCGAAGGAGAAGGGATACGGCGTGCGTTTCCTTGAATGGAGGGAGGTGCGACCCTACTCCACTACTGATTCGGAATATGCGGTTGACTACCAGATCCTGAAATAGCCCTCCCAGCGGAATAAATAAATATATAGCCTTCCTAGTATCCTCGATGACCAGTGGCACGGACGCAATACCCCAGAGCAAGCAGCAGCTAAACCTCCAGGAGTTCGTGAAAAACGCCACATGGAGGGAGCTTCTTGTTGAACTCGTTGACAGCAACCAGCTTGACCCCTGGAACATAGACATAGTGAAGGTCGTTGACAGTTACATTGCCGTCGTCAGGAAGATGCAGGTGATGGATCTCCATATACCCGCAAACATAGTGCTTGCCGCCTCTATACTCCTGCGCATGAAGAGCGAGACAATAAACATATTCCCTGTAGAGGAGGCTGCGTATGCAGAAGAGGGACCGGAGTTACAGGAGGGCAGGATTTTGCCGGAGGTGCCACCGCTGATATCCAAGCTGAGGCTGCAACCTAAGAGGAAGATAACGCTTGAGGAGCTCATGAATGCGCTCGGGGATGCGATAAAGATAAACGAGAAGCGCGAGCGCGTAGTCATAGAGAGGGCAGCGCCGCTTAACTTCGTCGTCGAGAAGGACGATATAGACGAGAAGATGAACCGCGCATACAAGCTTGTCAAGGCGAATGCCGACCGGGAGGGCATGACCACATTCGGGCACCTTGCCAAGGGCTTCGATTCGATAGAGAACATCCTGCTGGGGCTCTTTGTGCCGCTGCTCTTCCTTGCGCACAACAGGCAGCTTACGCTGATGCAGGACGAGTTCTTCAAGGAGATATTCGTAAAGCTGAGTGATGAGGATGGCAAGCCAGTCAAATAGCCGCGATTACAAGAAGGTGCTTGAGTCCGCGCTCTTCGTTTCGGGGAGGGCTATGGAGCTCGAGGAGATGGCGAAGATAGCCGGGATAGGCTCCATAGGGCATGCGAAGAAGCTGCTAGCCGAACTGATCAAGGACTACGATACAAGGGACACCGCGCTCAAGATATCGGAGATAGGCGGCAAATACTCGCTAGGCGTGAAGAACGAGTATGCTGAGATGGTAGGTTCGCTTGCAGGGGCTCCCGAGATATCGAAGAGCTCGCTGAGGATACTCGCATACGTAAGCAAGAACGAGCCTGTTATGCAGAACAGCATAGTGAAGGCGTTCGGCAGCTCTACCTACGAGCACATAAAGGAACTGCAGGAGAAGGAGTTCATAAGGGCGATGCGGGCTGGCCGCACAAAGCGCATAGAGACCACAGAGAAGTTCAGGGAGTATTTCGGCCTGCAATGAAGAACCCCGCCTAAAGGGCTTTGTATAAAAAGTAGCACTATTTATACAGAATTGGACTTTTTATACAAAGCCCGCCTAAAGGAAGGGTATTTAAGCGGCGGCAGAACATTATGATAAAAAGGTGAGAAAATGGAGAAATGGAGAAAAAACATTTTGGAACATCATTTGGATACGACGCTCATATTATTCGAGCTAGTTCTGAGCGTGATATTCCTTTTAGTGGCATATCTTACAGGCAACATATACTTTAAGGGAGTCGGGGTTGGATTGGTAATTGCTTGGGTGACAAGTGCAATAGCCTATTTATACAAAAAGAAAATGATAAAATCATAAACAACGAAGAGCGTATGGCATTCACTTCCCAGCCTAGGGGCAGGGGTTTCCCTGCCACCAACACAATGATAATCTATTTAAAAGCGAAATGCCTATACAATTCATGGACTTAGCAAGGAAGAGGTGCAAGCCCTGCGAGGGCGGCACAAAACCCATGAACAAGGCGGAGGCAAGGAAGAACCTGAAGTTCGCAGAGGGCTGGAGGCTGAAGGGAAACAGCATATACACGGAGCTGAGGTTCAAGGACTTCAGGAATGCGATGGGCTTCGTTAACAGGGTCGCCGACATCGCGGAGAGCGACGGGCACCATCCTGACATACTTGTATACTCGTGGAACAGGGTGAGGCTCACGAACAGCACGCATGCGATAAAGGGGCTATCGATAAATGACTTCATACTTGCCGCAAAGATAAACCAGATAAAATGATTCGGGCTCGTAGTCGAATGGTAAGACGTCTCCCTCACACGGAGAAGATCCGGAGTTCGATTCTCCGCGGGCCCACTTCTATAGAAACCCTTAATAATCTGTATTAACACAACATTAACATGGTGTTAATATGGTTAAGGCGTTAATTACTATAAACGATGAAGCAAATAGAGTACTAAATATAATCAAAGCAGAATACGGACTTAGGGATAAGTCTCAGGCGATAAACCGCATGGCAAAAGAGTACGAGGAATTGGTTTTTGAACCGAAAGTCAAAGCTTCTTACCTTAAGAAACTGAAGAAGATATCTAAAGAAAAGACTACGCATATAGGCACTCTAAAGGATTTTGATAGGATGTTCGGAACCCATGAATAGGTCCTTATATGGTTCCTTATTCTTTATACACAAAGGATGAGGTAAAAAAGATCTTCTGGAAACTTAGACATAAGAACCCTAAACAGCTACAGATTATAAGAAACAAGATTAAGCAAATATTAGAGGATCCCGACAGGTTCAAACCTCTACGCAGCGATATGTGGGGCGTACGAGCGGTTCATATAGACAGGCACTTCGTGTTAGTCTATTCAATAAATAAAGAAAAACAGATGGTTATAATTGAGGATTACGACCACCACGAAGCTATTTTCGGAAAGTAAATCTTGTAAATGTAGCAGAAGCGAGCTTAGGCTATGCCGAACCGCTGGCCCACTGTTTCGGAAGGCGGCATGACAAACTCTTAAATAACCATACGCAAGATAGATAAATGCGTGATAATATGGGTCAAATAATAGATATGCCGAGGAGCGTAGTCGTAGCTTGCGACGTAAGGAACATCGGGGACTTGCGAACTCTTGTTAGAGAGACAAGCAATGTTGATGGCATCGGGGGCTACAAAATAGGTGCTGCACTGACAATAACCAATGGCTTGCCCGAGCTAGTCAATGTCGTCCGCGGTTTTACAAACCTGCCCATAATCTATGACCACCAAAAATGGATGACAGACATACCTGACACTGGAAGGGATGTCCTGCTTGCGGTCAAAAATGCCGGGGCTAATGCCATAATAGGGTTCCCGCTGTCAGGCCCTGTGACGCAGAAACGATATATAGAAGAGGCCAAAGACGTCGGAATAGAAATAATAACAGGGGGAGAGATGACGCATAAAGGATTTAAGACTAGCGAACTTGGTTATATAGCAGACTCTGCACTGCTCAACATGTATCTGACAAGCGCGGACCTCGGCATAACAAACTTTGTAGTGCCGGGCAACAGGACGGAGAGAGTCTCGTATTATCATAACATACTGGCCTCTGTTGTTGGGGATGCGCTTACGTTCTGGGGACCCGGATTTATTGCGCAGGGCGGTAAAATCAACGAGACTGCGCTTGTTGCCGGCAAGTACTTCCATGCAATAGTCGGAAGGGGCATAT
>DUIS01000086.1 GCA_013330215.1 Microcaldota archaeon
GGAGAGATTTGAACTCTCGACATCTGGCTTTCTTCTTGATAAAACTTCTTTTAAGAAGTTTTCATTATAAGACCAGCGCTCTAACCATGCTGAGCTACAAGCCCCTTAAATCTTTTTGATGGTGCAGATATTTAACCCTGTCCTTCCGCGTTTACGGCATCGTGTCGTTGTTGTGTATCCAGGATGGTTTTGGCGGAACCGGCGGCAGCCCGCCCGTGTAGTTCACGAGCCTGAATATCCTTATAGGGTATGTGCCGTTGACGAAGTTGACGCCCGCGGCGTTCGACGGGTAGACCTGCTGGAAGCCAGGCAGGTTCCCCAGGAAGAAGCCTCTGTAGAAATTGGAGTTGTAGAACTCTGACGGCGCATTTGTCACCGTGCCGTTTGCATTCGGCAGGTATATCATGATGAACTGCACGTAGAGCCCGCTGCCGGGTATGTTCTCCACGCCGGTATAGCTTGTCGACTGTATTACCGCGTTTGTCTTTGTGCCGTTGCTCGAGTAGACGCTCATCACCCCGTTCTGGTTCGGGGTGCTGGATATGCACACCGTGTTGTTTTCAACGCTATTGCCGAGCACCAGGAATGATTTTATGTATGTATTCTTACTGTTCGATATGCTGCAATAGTTGTCTATGCTCTGCTGTGATGTGTTTGCTGAGGGCTCCAACGCCGAGAGCGGTATGAGCGCGAATTCTGGGTCATGGGACACCTCGCACTGCGAGGCGCCGAGAGCGTACGGCACTGGCGGGTTCTGCGCCTGGCCCTGCGCTATTGCGTATGCCTGCGAGGTTGCATTGACGTTGACGCATCCGAGGAAGTCTAGCGCTCCCCATTTTTGTATGAGGTCCTGGTCAAACAGCACGTACCTTGTCTGGTTCCCGTTCATGTAGCTTGCGAGCGTTTGAGGCGTGGTGTTATACCTTGGGCCCAGGACATACTGCGCGGCTACCGCGTAGTCCTCTGAGGCTACCGAGTTGTCCCCCCTCAATACCGCGTTGCTGTTGCCGAACCAGTTTATCCAGTCTCCGTAGTCCCACCATGCGAGCACCCTGGGTGCCGTAGGCCCTACGTTGTTGCGTATCCACGCCATTGAATTGAGCCAGTAGGTGGGTATTATTGTGCAGTATATGCTGTATCCCAGCTGGTTATTGTTGTTTGACATTATGGTGCATGCGTTCGACGGGTTTGTCAAGTAAGTATACTGGGCGGTTATGGCGTTGATCATCGTGCTGTTCTCGCCGTATATGAACAGGTGTGAGACCAGTGCGAGCAGTGCGAGCGCGACGCAGAGCACTATCAGCCACTGGTTGCCCTTTTCCGTTGTGTGCTTTATCCCGTACCTGTATATTACTATGAATGCGAGCGCCGCAAAGGCGAGGAAAATGCCGAATATGAAGAATAGGCCCATGATTATGAGCGCGTCTGCGGCAAGCTGGTGCTCGGAGTACACGCGCTTTATGTCGTAATGGCCTTTCTCTGACTGTGTGAAGAAGAGAAGGAGCACGAGGAGCGCCGCGAAGATGAATCCGAATGCTATCGTGTCTGTTATGCCGAAGCTGTAGAGCGAGAACCCTATAAGTAGGGATATCACGCCGAGCACGAGGGCGAGCACCATCACTATGTTCCTGTTCCGCTCGTTCTTGTAGTAGTTAGAGCAGACAAGGTACATCGCCTCGCCAAGAGCTATGCAGAATAGAAGTATGTATGCCACGCCGAAGTGGGGCAGGTACTTGACCTCTGAAAAGCCGGCCACCATGAGCGGGAGCGCAGCGGATATGTAGAATATGCCGGTCTTGCTGCCCCTGAACGCTATTGAGGTGAATATGAGCATTATCGAGATTATGCATACAAGCCATATCAGAATCGGGACGCCGAAGAATCCCGCGCCTATGGCCCCGAATCCCGCGCCGCCGAACGCGTACAGCGGCCCTGTGGGTATGTATTCCTGCACGGTCATGAACAGCGGCTTGGACGGCGTTGTAAACTTGGTGCTGAGCGCTATGTAGCTTTTCACGGGGTTGCCGAGCTTCGTGAATGCGAGCGACGCGAGCAGGATCACTCCGATGACGATCAGCACCGCAAGCTTTGTCTTGAAGTTTGAGCTCTTTATTATCAGCTTTCTCTTTGCAAGCAGCTTCGGGAGATAGTCTAACACCGCGACAAGCACTAGCGCGAGTGCGGGCGCTGCTATTATTATCGGTATGCCGAGTATGCTGGAAAGGTTGCTCTGCAGCGTAGCCTGGTACGGTGCGTAAAGCGCATAGAAGATTATTATCGTTGCGATGACTATTATGTTCATCTTGTAGAAGTCCTTGAGCGGCTCTGCCCTCAGGACGTCTATTATGCCCTGCGCGAGTATGTACAGGACCAGCACCCCTGCAGTTACGGTGTAGTAGTGCGCGCCTAGGAATGTAGACGCGAATGCGATGCCTGCGAGTATCGCAAGCTTCTTGTCTTTCATGTTCCTTATCGCAAGCATGTAGGCTGCGAAGAAGAAGAAGAGCGTGAATATCCCTATAGGTTCAACAAGCTGCTCGCCGGCAACGAATGTCGAGAGCAGCACGGGCATCATCGCGGTGAGCGCGGCGCCTATCAGGCCAACCTTCTCATCGTATTCGTGGTAAAGGAGCATAAATATTACAAAGACAAGCAGCGCTGCGGTTATCGGCGGATAGACGCCGCCCACGTAGCTCATCAGCGATGAGCTGAAGGCAAGGTGGTGGTATTGCAGCGTGTTGACCAGGCTGTACCAGTATGCCTCCAGGTACGGCACCAGCGGCTGCAGCCTGTGGTTTGTGCCTGCGGCTACTACCGGCCATGCGGAGGGATCCAGAAGCAGCTGCTTTCCATAAGTGAGTATGTAGTGAGCGTCAATCATGTCGAAATAGGGGTCGAACTCGAAGAACTTCGGCGCTGTCACGATGCTCTGCATCCTTGTGTAGAATGTTGCGATCATCAGCACGATCAGTATCGCCCATATCCACCATACGGGCTTGTGGAAGTTTGGTGTTGGGTGATCGGCCTTTGCGCTGTTCTCGAGATCCTGTAGCAGCATGCGCTCCTCCCTCAGCTGCTCCTCAAGAAGCCTTTCCTGCGTCTCCTTGTGTAGAGCCGTAATCTTGGAGCGCTCCGACTCGCTGAGCTTGGACGCGGAGCTGACCTCGCTTGCGTGCCTTGCCCTGAGCTCGTTGTATTCCTGGATGTGCTTGCTGACTATCTGCTTCCCCGCTGTGAAGCGGTTCAGCCTGTGCCTTACGTCCTCGAGCCCTGCTGAGGCGGCGGCCGTCTTGGCCTGGATGCCCTTTGGCATGTATGCCTTGAGGTCTGAGAACACGCCTTCCCTCCAGCATAGGATGGCGCCGACTATGGTAAGCACAAGCGCGTTGAGCTCGAAGAGCCAGAGTGAGAAGGTGAATGCGTGGATGTAGTTTATCAGGTAGCCCTCCAGCCAGGTAAGAGTTGCTGGCGCGATAAGGGAGAATATGAACCCTATCATGACCGTCTCGAATGTGTGGAGCTCGGATTTCCTAAGCAGCGCAAAGGAGAGCAGAAGCCCTGGTATGAACATTGATAGGAATGCGATTATCAGCGCTAAAACCAATCCCAGCATTGTAATTCACTTTTAAGCCTAAACCCCCGCGCAGTTATCGTTTGGACGGCAATATTTATAGCCATGCCGTTCAGTAGCTGTTCAGTATCGACTTCGGAATCTCTATCGCCTTGAGCTCGCGGTCAGGGAAGACGGTTCCTGGAGGGACTATCCTCACCTTGACGCCTATTGCACCGTATTTCGAATATGCGGTAGCTGACGCCTCCTTGACAAGCTCTGTCACGTCCCCTGCCTTTGGTATGTATCCCAGGCTCTTCCTTATGGATTTCGCGCGTGCGCCCTTTGCGGCAAGCTTGCCGCTCGCCACTATCTCCGCGCCGAGCGCGCCGTTCTGTATTATCTCCCTGAGCGTCGATTGTATTACGCGCCTCGCGTTTATGCCGCGCTCCAGCTTCTCAGTTATGTTCTTTGCGACTATGAGCGGCTCGAGCATCTTGTTCTCGACCTCCATCACGTTGACCTGCGGGTTTTCCACCCTAAAGCGGTTCCTTATGGTCTCTGTTATTGTGTCTATGGTGCGCCCGCCCCTTCCTATGACCCGCCCCGGATTGAGCACGTATACGGTTATCCTTGTGAGTATAGGTGTCTTCTGTATCTCTACCCTTGAGAATCCCGCACGGGAGAGCTCCTTGGTAAGGTACTGCGATATGTTCAGCTTGATTATCGAATCCTCGATGAATTTAGTCTCTATTGCCAATTATAACACCTTTTTCTCTTCTTTTCTCATCTGGAAGCGCAGATTTCTGTTTGCAACGTCTGCCTTTTCCCTTCTCTGGGGTATCTTGAGCCTGAGAGGTATGACGCCATTTCCATTATGGTCCGTTTTGGCGACTCTTTTTGTACTCATGGTTATACCTTCTTTGCCTCGTCCGGCTTTTTCTGGCTTGCCGTGTTTGCCTGCGCCTTTGGCGCGGCCTCCGCTGCTGTTGGCTTTGCTGCAGGCTTTTTCTGCTTCTGCTGCTTCGGCGCAATCTCGACCGCCTTGTCAGTCCTGCTTGTTGCCTTTAGCGCTCTCTTCATCCTTGCGCCGAGTTCCTTGACATCCTTAGTGGAAAGGCCTATCTCGACCTTTGCGAATGCAAGATTGCTTCTCCTCATCGGAGTGTAACCATAACCGCCAGTCCTTACTGAGCGTATGCCCTTCGGGGGTGAGCGCGGGACTTCGTAAGTCTTGTTTGCGCACGCATGTACCACGTACATCGCGTCGGGATCCTCGCCCTTGTTGCGCGCGTTTGCTGTTGCATTGACCAGCACCTTCCGCACCATTGATGCACATTTCATAGGGTACCTGCCCTTCTTTCCGCCGAGCTCGTGCCTCGAGCCCATGTACTTGTTGTGCCTCCTGTACTCTATGGGCCTGCTGTCGTTTATTACGCCGTCGAGCGTGGCGATTGCGTTTGGCACCGCCCTGTACCTTATCGAGTCGCAGACTGCGCATAGGTCCTTGAAGCTCGCGTTGAGCTCGCTTGTGCTCGCGAAGACGATCTCCTTCCTGTCCAGGTTGTACGAGTATTTCATTTACTTCGCCGCTAGGAACTTGCTTCCCCTTGTTGCCCTTATGCCTGGGGCCGAGTGCTGCACCCTCTTTGTGGTGTAGACGTACTGCCCGAGTGCGTGGTTCAGCATGTTTGCAGTT
>DUIS01000028.1 GCA_013330215.1 Microcaldota archaeon
CGATAGTGAAGCTTGTCCCGTCAGGCGCAAGCGAGGCGCCATGGGCAGTGGCATTCAACGGAATATTCGTCGGAATCTCGGAGTACTGATTTTTAATAAATTCATCTACCTCCACTAAATCCTTCGTGCCCCCTGTAAAGAAGCAGGTGCTATAGGTTGCCAATGTGCTATTGGGCGCAAATCCAAGCGGTTGCGGTGCCACGGCTGCGTAATAGAAACCCACCATTGGTATAATAGCCGCATTTGGAATGCCGGGCGCGGTGTTCGCCGAAGCGGTGCAGATTATACCGTTGGGAGCCACACTGATGCTGTCAGGGCTGTTAGCCACCCCGTAAGCCCAGGCCGGCGTCACAATACCTGTCGTCATTGTGTTTGCCATGTCGAGCTGAAGTACGAAATTGTTCCCGTTTATGAAGTTGTCGCCGTTTTGTGATACCGACTGCGTCTCTGCGATAAGTACCGTATCGAAAGACGAAGCAATGTCATGTACTGCCATCTTTCCTTCCTGAAGCCCCATATTACCGAGGTTCACGCCGTTTCTTATTACGTTTATTGTTGAGACGCCGTCCCGCTCTACGGGAACAACCACGTCCCTGGTCTGTGCGCCTAGTGAAGGGGCTAATAGCAGAGGTATTGCCGCAGCTACTGTGATAACGCTTTTCCTTGCAAAGTTCCTTATCTGTTTTATCCTGTCCGAATTCTTGGTCGAATTCATATATATCACTAGCGTAATTATACGGACGTCCAAATATATAAACCTACCTTTTTTCCACCCTCATGGAATTTTGACGTCTAGAATTGTGCAGCATTTCTGCCCTTTTTATGCGAATTGCAGGTACAGGAACAATATTGCCACAGCCGCCATGACTATGAAGGTTATTATCCCGAACACATTGGACAGCCACCCATTGACATACCTCTTCAGGATAGACCTGTTGTTGCAGATATGCAGGATGATGAGTATTAGGATGGGTGCTATCAGTCCATAGAGCACCGCAGAGTATATCAGCATCTTGATGGGGCTCAGCCCCAGCAGGTTCATCAATAATCCCACCGCAAGCGAGACTATTAGCACCATGTAGAAGCTCTTCGCCTCATGGAACTTCCTGTCAAGGCTCACCCCGGTCCCGAGCGCCTCGGCATACATGTAGGAGAGCGATCCCGCAAGTACCGGTATCGCAATGAAGGCCGAGCCGAAGATGCCCAGCGCAAAGAGGAGATAGGCCGCATTACCTGCCAATGGGCGCAGCGCCTGCGCCGCTTGGTCCACGGTGTTGATCTGGGTTATGTGCGCATTGAACAGCACGGTGCCGGTCGTGAGTATGATGAAGAACATTATCACGTTCGAGAAGAGCATTCCAAGGTCCACGTCAATCTCCATGTCATCCATGATCTTCTTGTTGACCACGAGGCTTTTGCTGTGCTCCCTCTCCTCCACCTCGGTCGACGCCTGCCAGAAAAAGAGGTATGGCGAAATCGTCGTGCCTAATATGGCGACAAGTATGAGCACGAACCCCTTGTTTAGGCTTATCGTGGGTATAAGCAGGTTGGTGATGACGTACTGCCAGTTCTGGCCCACAAGGAAGGGCACTATGAAATATGCGAAGAAGGCTAGGCAGAGCCACTTCATGAGCGATGATAGTTTCCTATAGGAAAACCTTATCAGGATCAGCGCAAGCAGGCAGGTGAAGACCAGGCAGAACGCTATCGTCGGTATCTGCGGGAAAAGCAGATTCGAGACAGCACCCACAGCCGAAATGTCGGCACCTATGTTGAAAATGACGGCGGTAAAGCTTATCAGCATGACTGCGTACAGGACTGGCTTCGGGTAGTTGTCCCTGATGACCCTTGTAAGCCCCTGCCTAGTCACTATCCCTATGCGCGCGCACATCTCCTGTATCGATATCATGAGCGGGGTAGAAATAAGCGCCGTCCAGAGCGTCTTTAGCCCGAACTGCGCCCCAGCCTGCGAGTATGTGGCGATGCGAGATGGGTCGTCGTCACTTGCGCCTGTTATGAGGCCGGGACCGAGTTTTCTCAGGAATCTCTTTATGCCCAAATCCATCCTATGCACATCTAATAAAGCAACTATTTACTTTTGCAGTTAATTATAATAAGCAGAACCAGCCCCTATATTAGATGTTTGTATGAGGACTATTGTGGCATTCGGCACCTTCGATGTGCTGCACCCCGGGCATGTGCACTACCTGGAAAGGGCAAAGGCGCTCGGCGGAAGGCTTGTAGTGGTAATCGCAAGGGACGAGAGCGTAAGGATGTTCAAGGGGCACGAGCCCGTATTCGACCAGGCTGCCAGGCTCATGATAGTGGGCTCGCTGAAGAGCGTAGACAGGGCGATACTCGGCAATAGGCTCAGGAAGGCGGATGACCTCTATAACATATTCAAGAGGTGCAGGCCGGACATCATAGCGCTAGGGTACGACCAGAAGGCGGACATCCCCGCGATGAGGGAATGGCTAGCAAGGAACAGGATAAAAGCAAGAATAGTCCGGCTAAGGACAAGCTTGAACGACGACATCTACAAGAGCTCGAAGCTGGCAAAGCGCATCGCCCACTAGATGGACATGTCCAGCAGCTTCCTGCTCGCGCTGTCGAGGTCGCCCAGGTTTATCTGCAGCGGCGTATTGTACTCGTCTATGAGTATCACGTAGTCCTTTCTCGCGACTATGTCGTTCCTGTTCCTTGTCAATACCCTCATGCTGCCCCTGTCCGTGACCAGCTTCCACTCCAGCCCGTCGCCGGTTATCTTTATCTCCTTTACGCCTGTGACCTTTGGCTTGAAGTTGTTCACCTCCACCGCAGCCTCAAGCGCGAGCCTCGAATCTTTGTCAAGCAGTCCGCAATCCTCTATCGCGAAGAGGTCCCTGTCCTTGCCGTAAAGTATTATGAACTCTGGGCTGGATGTCGGGAATGGCAACCTTGGCGTGAGCCTCTTGATGAGCTTGCCGTTCCTGACGACATCTACAAAGCTCCTCCTCTCCCCTGCCAGTATCTTTATCTTGTTGGGTTCAACCGGGTAATCCCTTACGAATGATCCAAGGCTGCTCTTCCTGATGCTCCTCCTTCTTGAGCTCCTCGAGGCCTTGTACTTGAACATCTTGTAGAGCCTTCCCTTCCTTCTCAACATCTCTGCTGGCCTCCCCTGCTCCACTATGTTCCCATCGTCAAGCACGACCGCGAAATCAGAGTTCACTATCTCGTTGAGGTCGTGCGTCACGAATATCATGGTCTTGTCGCTCTCAAGCCCTAGTATCGCATTGTTCACCTTCCTTGCATTTATAGCGTCGAGGTTTGCGGTTATCTCGTCAAGCAGCACTATGTCAGGGTTCCCGAGTATCGCCCTTGCTATAGCGAGCCTCTGCCTCTGCCCGCCGGAAAGGCTCATCCCCCTTCCTCTTATCCTGTTGTCATAAGAGAGCGGGAACTTCATTATCTCCTCATGCATGCCAACAGCCTTGGATGTCGCTATTATGTCTATCGGCTTTACCCTCTCGTTGGTGTAGTAGAGCATGTTGTACGTTATTGTATTGTCGAAGAAGGATGAATCCTGCGGCACATAAGATATCCTGTCCCTAAGGTAGCTCATCTCTATCTCGTTTATGCTCACTCCCCCGAATTTTATGTCGCCTCCG
>DUIS01000001.1 GCA_013330215.1 Microcaldota archaeon
TATACCTCTTCTAAGGTTTTAACAGCTGGCTGGTCGGTGCGGAATCCATAGTCGCCATTACCTATAATTACGCCTGCACGTGAAGCCCAAGTAGCACTAAGCTTTTCGCTATTATGATCATTAAATGTCAAACTGGAACCTAATATTGAAATGTTGCACCAAGCCAGATCCCTCGTGCCCATTCTTTCTAAATCCGCATAACTTAGCTTCTTGCTGTCTCTCTCGACTTCTACTCTCGGTCTCGTTTCGCCAGCTTGGCTTGTAAGGGCGATCCTTAGGGTTTGGGCGTTTTTATCGATTGTCACCATTGAATCACTTAAATCTCTTCTGTTTGCCAGATATAAATAACTTTCCTGGCTTTTCTGCAATGTACGCGAAATGAACAATTAGCTGAAGAGTAAGTATTTATCTGCAGAGTTGTATTTAAATATGTTTTCCGAGCATATAATCTGTCATACGGGGGTACAATTGGAGGAACTGGCAGTCTCTAGCGACAATGCTCATGCTGAGCACCACGAGGTCCATGCGCATACGCACGCAGAATCCTCAGTGCATGAGGAGCATGCACACCACCAGAAGGGCCTGGCAAGGTACAAGAAGCACGTATTCGTGACTATATTGTATGTTGTGGTCGCACTGCTCATGTTCTACCAGATAACGCTCCACATCTCGACCGTTGCGCCAGGCACAGGCGCAGACACCTACCAGAACCTCTGGGACATATGGTGGGTGAAGTATGCTGTGTTTAACATCCATACAAGCGTATTCTACACAAAGCTGCTCTTCTTCCCGCTTGGAGCAGGGCTTGCCTACCAGACGCTTGCGCCCCTCCTGGGAATCATCTCGGCGCCATTCCAGGCGCTCTTCGGCACCGTGTCTGCCTATAACCTGATGTTCTTCATGGGATTTGCGCTCTCGGGGCTCTGTATGTTCATACTTGCAGACCATCTCACGAAGAACAGCTACGCATCGGTCGTAGCCGGGTTCATCTACGCCTTCAGCGCATTCCACATAGCGCAGTCCTACACCCACATCCACTACATGAACATAGAGTTCGTGCCCCTTTTCATTTACTTCCTGCTCAAGGTAATCGAGAGCGCCAAGATCAGCTACCCCAACATAATAGGAATGGCCGCATCCTTTGCGCTCACTACGCTGATAGGCAACATAGAGTAGACCGTGATGCTTCTCCTTGCTGCCGTATTCGTTATCGTAGTCTACCTTTTCTACAAGGAGAGGAGGGCGAGGATAATAAGCTGGAAATTCCTGGTCTCGATGGTAATCTTCGTAGTATTGGCGTTTGTCATAGGCGCATGGAACTTCCTGCCGCTTATCAGCGCCATAATGCAGCCCGGAGGGCTCTCCGCGGCAAACTATCTCAATACCGCGCAGGCGAGCGCAGGCTGGAGCACTACCATAGCAGCGCTCTTCGTACCAAGCTACTACAACGGCATAATCTTTCATTCAGGGGCGCCAAGCGCGTTAGCCTCGCTTATCTACCAGGACCCTGCGGAGAATGTGGGGTACATAAGCTATGCTGTGATCGCGCTGATGCTGTATGCGGTGTACAAGTACAGGAAGGAGATGCTGCCCTGGGCGATAGGCGCTGTGATATTCACATGGCTTGCGCTTGGACCCAACCTAGGGCTCTATCTGGTATACCATGCCATACCGGGCCTTAACATAGTGAGGGAGCCAGGCCGCTTCCAGCTCATATCAACGATGTTCTTCGCGATACTCGCGGCCTACGGCACCAAGGCGCTGTTCGAAAGGCTCTCCAAGCATGAGGCGCACAAGAGGAATGCGCGCATGGCACTGATGGTCCTTGCTGTAATACTAATAGTAATGTTCGTTGAGAACAACGGCACCCCGCTTTCAAAGGCTGCGGGGCAGAACTTCACCACCAGCATAAGCGTGCCACCGCTCTACAGAATGATAGCTGGCGTGCCTGGCAATTTCTCAGTGCTGGGACTGCCAACGCTTCCCTCAGGCACAAGCGATTTCTATCTTTATCCTGGAATGGACACATTCTATACATCCGTGACCCAGAAGCCCATAGTCGGCGGCTACCTCGGGCGCACCTCGAACATGTCAAGCGAGCTTCTGCTCTATAACATACCGATCGTCGTGCAGGCTACATCGCTGATAGACAACGGCACGCCAATCTACCCAACTCCGATAACAGAGAACTACACCAACCAGACGCTTCTTGCGCTCTACAACTACGGGACCAGCGTGGTAGTGGTGCATTATCCGCCATTCAGCAGGAATGAGCTGAGTTCGCTACTCTCATATCTTGTGGGTGTGTTCGGTCCTCCGATATACAATGACAGCTCCTCGGCTGCATTCGCTACGACAAACGCGATAAACAAGGCGCTCTACAACAGTTTTGTCACCTATCCTGTCGTAACGGACTGGCAGGAGACAAGCATACAGCTCAACGGAACGTACCAAACCTACTGGGTGCCAACCAACCCCGGATCCGTGATAGTCTACGCGCCGTACAACAGCTCCCTGAGCCAGAGCGCCATTGAGGCGAATCCATATTCGCAGCACATGAACGCGACGGTGAGCTTCACCGCCTTCGCCGAAGCGGCTGAGACGCTCTACGTGGACGAGCCGTACGGAAACGGCACAAGGACGATAGCAAGCGTAGGCGTCACTACAATCCCGGCTGCATATTCGTTCAACGTGCCGCTTGTCTCTGGGCCGCAGGGCAACCCATTGTTCTTCCTGTACAAAAGCGGCAACAACCCGGTATTCCTCCAGAACCTGAGCTTCTCTAGGTAGAGGCACAAAGGATAAGAACAGAAGCTATTACTTGACCCTCTCGTCCCTTTTCGCCTTGCGTATTACAACGCTGAAGGCTATCGACTTCGGATTGTAAAGCTTCATCCTGAATTTCCCATATTCTATCTCGACAACGTGCGAGGACGGAATCACTGTACTCTTGCTCTCGTTCATGACACCCACCAGTTAAATATCAATATTATGGTTAATATAACTTTTGTCTGAGTATATGTTGATTAGGTGCTTTTGTGAAGAATTCAATTGTAGGAACTGCGATAGTAACTGGTGGAAGTAGAGGTATAGGCAGGGCAATCGCACAAGAACTAGCCAGTATGGGCTACAACCTCCTCCTTGTCGCAAAGGATT
>DUIS01000026.1:0-1983 GCA_013330215.1 Microcaldota archaeon
CCCAGTGCTGTCGGTGTGTCTTTAGCCACTATGGCCACCATTAGCTCCGTGAAGCCCTGCCTCAGATAGCTGTTGTAAAGTCGCTGCCTGACCTCTTTGTCTGGAGCGGTACTTGTGAATTTTATCTGTGTTGCACCCATTTAATCACGAACAATCTTTATGGACAGAGATATTTAAGCGTTTCTAGGAGCCGATATGGTGGAGCATAGAGATGGACTCTGCGGACGTTAGTCGTTGGGTGTGTTGTGCAAACACTATTATTCAACGGCATTTACATATGTTTAAGTATATTTGCAAGATCAATGGGGTTTTTCCCCTCGTGCAAGCATTCGGATAATTATCTTTATCTTCTTATTTCTCAGCTCCATGCTTTTTGTAGTTTCAAGTCTGAATATGATGGCATAAACGTTTGACCTGTTTAAGGTATTCAAAAATGCCGCAGCCTTTTTGTTTTTATTAATCTCTTTTATGAAATCTTTGGGTAGAACCGCGATGCTTTGTTGGCTATATGCTCTTGACCATCTACCGTCTTCTTTTGCCGATTCTATCTGTTTCAGACCAGCACCCTTCATCCTGCCTTCTTTAATCAATCTTTCTGCATGCATGGTATTGAGCTTGGACCATAAGCTTTTTGGCCTGCGGGGGCAGAACCACCAAAGAACAGAAAGTTCATCATGGCGCTTTGCCTGTCCAGTAATCCATCCATAACAGAGTGCAACGTCAAGAGCGTCTGAGCCTTTTATGTCTTTCACTCCAGAATCTTTCTTGAACCTACGCATCCATATGCCGTTGGATTTTTGGTGGTTCCTTCTAAGCCAGTTTTCCCATTCTTCTTGAGATTTAAAGGCAATTACGTTATCCATAATACCCAATACCATTTAATTATCCTGGACTCTGCGGGGATCGCACCCGCGACCTTCCGCTTTTTTGGTTTCTTGATTAAACTTCTTTATAAGAAGTTTACTTGCAAAGCGGACGCTCTACTACTGAGCCAAGAGCCCATTTATGATATTTATGAGGAATAGGATTATTAACGCTTCTTTCTGCGGTGTGTCGCCTTCTGTCTCTTGTGCTGCGGCTTCCTTTTTGCCCTTATAGCCCTCTTTCCGACTCTTGGCGCCCTTGCGTGCCTTTTTACTGGTGTCGCTCTGGTTGTCTTCTGGTTGGCCAGGCCTTCCACTATGCCCAGGTCCTTGTTCGCGTTCTTCGAGACGTTGAGCTGGTCGAGCATGTTGTCCAGCACGTTGTCGTTGACCGTCTCCGAGTCCTTCGAGGTGTTGGTAAGCGCTGCGTTCTCTATGTCGCTCTTCTTGAGGACCTCGTTTATCGCGTTGAGATCCCTTAGCCTTTCCAGTTCCGCCGCGTATCTCCCCCTTGAGGGCTTTGCCTTTTTGGCTGCCATTCCCAACCCCACTATGTCATCTAGATTTCAAGTACAAGTTATTAAAGCTTATGTTTTGACGGCACATGAGGCTTGGTCCTCTCTGAGGAATGCCCTCAACTCCTCATCCGTCTGGAACCTTCTTGCAAGACCGATCGCGTCAGAAACCAGCCTGTCCATCTCCCCGGCAGAACCGGAAATTGGGCCGTAAACATCGACAAACTCGCCAGACGGGCTTGGCTTATGGCTTATCAGCACATTAAAGCTAAACGGGCCTGCCTCTGAATCATGCAGGGGCATCTGCGCTGCGACTTTTACACGCGCTTGCGAACCCCGCAGTTCATAGATTCCCTGAGCCATGCCAGGAGAGGGGCGGGCTATTGAGGCGCTGGATATCTCCATTGTCTCTTCCGCATGTTTTAGGCTTATATCGTAGAGTGTACGCCTGGTGTTGTCCAGCATCTGCCTGAGTTCTGCTGAGGTTGCGTTCATTTCCGGTGCTGCTGTTGCTCTTATTATTCTTGCCGTCACCATATGGTCACTGCCTTGGTTTGCGTACTGGCGCGCGGATCCCCTACACCGATTGCTGCCATGCTTCGCTG
>DUIS01000026.1:2011-3278 GCA_013330215.1 Microcaldota archaeon
CGCCCCTCAGGAAGTCCCGGAGGCTTTCCTCGCTCTTGAAATTTTTTGCAAGCTCAATGGCTTTGGAAACTCTCAGGCATATGTCTTTGGGAGAGCCAGAGAGAGGCCCATAAACATCAACACAGGACCCTTCTAGGTCATAACCTATGGAGACCCTAAAGTCGAATCTCCCAAGATCCTCTGACGTGCTGGCAGATTCGGGTATGCTAATGCTGGCTCTTATATAGGAAGCTGCGAACCCGCGCAGTGAGTAATATCCCTCCGCATTGTTGGGATATACCCCAGGACTTGTTGCGGATCGGAATATTTCTTCCTCGTGGCGCATGCCGATATATGTAAGCAGGGTAAAGGCTGCAACTCTTTTCTCGGCTGCACTTCCTGGCATCGTTTTTTGGGTTGTCCCCATGTCATCACTTGCTTTAACCTGAGGCTTTGGTGTATAAATACCTTACGCAGATGCGCGCAGCAGCACACCAGGATCTTTCCTTAGGAAATCCTGCGGCCTCTCTCTTAACTGTAACTGTTTCGCAAGCGCCAAGGCCTTGGAGATCTGGCTCTCTACCGCGCTGGCGGAACCCGCCTCAAGCTCGGAGACCTGGGTATAATCGCCCGGGCTATAACCACGGCCCACAAACACGCTGATGCCAAACCCCTCCCTTCTGGGATTCTGCTGGGTTGAGGGCAAACGTACGCGGACCAGCGCCTTTACATAGTAAACGGGCGACTCGCGCAGGTCGTAGAATGCAACTGCATAGTAGGGCGCCTGGACTGGCACTACGGTATAACGGTCTATCTCGTCACAGTGCCTTATGCTTATCCCCTTAAGCATCTTGAGCGCCGCCTCGTTCTTTGCCGATATGCATTTTAGTATCGCGCTTTGGGCCCTTTCCACATCATCACTCTTTGACTTGGGGGGTCTTTATATATAAAAACCTTGCGCCGAAGGCCGGATTCGCCCCCTTTACCGTTACCAAATCTGCCAGGAAAGGAACGTCAGCTATTTATACCTTTAGGAGCTAATATACTCGGTGCTAATGTGGCAGCTGGGCTTTTATAGGCTACTGTATTAGAAAGCGTTTTTGATGGATCCCTCTGGATCCCTGCTTGATGAAAATACTACTTTCAGAGCATATGCTCTGCAGCGCTATCATTATGTTTGTGATGTCGTGGTTTTCGCGACTGATTATAGGAGAAGAAGCTTGCATTAATTCATAAACCATCTAGGGGATGGCTTGGCTATAGCAGCGAAGAAGGACGTGGCAAGCTG
>DUIS01000026.1:3343-7635 GCA_013330215.1 Microcaldota archaeon
ACGTGGCAAGCTGCGATAAGCCCAGGGTAGCCGCAAGTCAGGCTTTGAACCTGGGATTTCCTTAATTATATGCGCAAGCATAGGCAAACGCGGGGAACTGAAATGACTTAGTACCCGCAGGAAAAGAAAGAATTTTCGATTCGGCTAGTAACACGAGTGAAAGCCGAAGAGGGCAACCTGAATCCCGCCTGGCAACAGGTGCGGAGATGTGGTGCAGGAGGACTCCAAAGCACGAGCTGAAGGTTCTGGAAAGAGCCGCCAAAGAGAGTGACAGCCTCGTAAGTCAAGTGCAATGGAATTTACTGTAATAGAGTAACTCTGCTTGATTATGCAGAACGAATACGGGAGCATTAAATCCCAACCCTAAATATTGGCTATAGACCGATAGCGAACAAGTAGCGTGAGCGAAAGCTGAAAAGAACCCATACGCATGGGATTGAAAAGATCTGAAACTAGATGGTAAAACGAAGGTAAGGCATGGAAGTTATGAAGTACTGTGAAGCCGAAGGCCGAAAGGCTCAGGCGAACGGCATGGAACAGTGTCTTATCATTCTTCTTGAAGCAAGAGCCAGGGAGTGTATAGGAGTGGCGAGTCGAAAGACGCAGCGAAAGCGAGTGCGCGCAATACGTGAGGCGCAGGGTATGAAAATGCCTTTAGTCACTTCTATACGACCCGAAGCCGTTGTGAACTACGCGCGACCAAGGCGAAGCTAGGCTAATGCCTGGTGGAGGCCTGCAACCTGTCATGGCATGTCCTGTTGGGTGAGTTGCGGGTAGCGGCGATATACCACTCGAACACGGCAATAGCGGGTCCCTTCTGAAGTATCTTTAGGATAGCTCCGGGCGAGCTTGCACATGCGGTAGAGCTACCGACTGGTTGGCACGGACTCGAAAGGGTCCACCAACCTATCAAACTCCGAATGCATGTGCTGCGTAGACCCCGGGAGTCGACCAGTTTGGGTAAGCCAGATTGGTGAGACTGCAAAGATAGTGACTGAGGTTAAGGTCCCCAAATCCTGATTAAGTGTCTTAAAAGTAGGGCAGATCACAGACAGCTGGGAGGTAGGCTCAGAAGCAGCCATCCTTCAAAGAGTGCGTAATAGCTCACCAGTTGAGATTTGCCTCACTGAAGATATACGGGGCTAAATCAGGTACCGAGACCCCAGAGACTGAATAAGTCTGGTAAGAAGGCGTGTAGCATGTCAAGAAGTGCGTTCGAAAGTCCGCATGGAACATGTTATAGGGAAAATCCTGGTATAAGTAACAGCATATATAGGTGAGAATCCTATACACCGAAAGCACAAGGTTTTCTTCGCAACGCTCGTCAGCGGAGAGTTAGTCGATCCTAAGCTGAATGCTAATCACAATTCAGCAAAAGGGAAGCATGCTAATATTCATGCACCTAGAATGTAGGAGCGGCAACGCAAGGTAGATTTCTGACGCTTGGGGATAGGTCCGCAAGGAAGTGCAAAGGGCTGCAGAGTCTCGTTATGAGGAGAAGCAGCTAAATGAACTATGGACTGAATTCCTGAGCCCGTGAAAAGGGAATTTGCAACGATCATTCTAGCTCGTACCTAGAACCATTAGAGGTGCTGCTGGCTGAAGAGGCCAAGGTGTGACGGGGTAACCCATGTTAGGGAAATCGGCAAAATAGTGGCGTAAGATAGCAAGAAGCCATGTCTGCGTATAGGATATGCAGATATCATTGACTAGGGAACGACAACTGTTTATCAAAAACACAACTCACCGCAAAGCGGAAACGCTAAGTACAGTGGGTGACGCCTGCTCACCGCCAGTACGTGAAAGCCCTTTTCAAGGGGAAGAAGCGCTGGCAAAGAGCGGGAGTAACTCTGACTCTCTTGAGGTAGCGTAATACCTCGTCACTTAATAGGTGACTTGCATGAAGGGCGTAATGATCGTTCCACTGTCCCAACATGGGGCCCGGTGAACTTACTGCGCGGTGAATATGCCGCGATCTCTCAGTGGGAAAAGAAGTCTCCATGAAGCTTGACTACAACCTGTAGTTGTTGTTAGATGGATTATGCATAGCGTAAGTGGGAGCGTAGAAGCGTGCGCTGCGGCGCACGTGGAGCGAAAATGTAACACCACTCTTAGTTTGTCTTGCAGCTCACTAGCAATAGGACAGCTGCAGGCGGGTAGTTAGACTGGACGGTTGCTTTCGATAAGGAAACGAAAGTGACCAATGCTCTGCTTAGGTGGTTTGGGAAACCACTGTTAAGCGAAAAGGTAAATGCAGGGCTGACTGTATCCTTAAAAGCGTGGGATGCAGACTGGAAACAGGGGCTTAACGAACTTTGGCACCCTTTTTAATGAGGGTCCAAGCTGTCAAACAAGTTACTCTGGAGGTAACCGATTTGTCGCCAGTGAGCGTCCACAGCGACCTGGCGGTTTGATACATCGATATGGGCCTATGATATCCTGGCTGTGCACAAGCAGCCAAGGGTTGGACTGCTCGTCCATTAAAATCATACACGAGCTGAGTTCAGTACGCCGCGAGGCAGTACGGTATTATCTACTGGGAGTGTTAGTGTCAGAGGGTAAGCTCCCCTCAATACGAGAGGAACAGGGGATCGGCGCCTCTAGTGTACCGGTTGTGATTGCATTGCCGGGTAGCCACGCGCCAAGCGGATAAGTCCTGAAAGCATCTAAGGACGAAGCCAGACCCGAAACTAGACACTATGGCGGTCGCAATAGACGACTTTGATAGGACGGGTGCGTAAGCATCGAGCGCAAGCGAGGTGTGAACATACCGTTACTAAAGCCTAAAAAAATGCAGGCTTCTTCTCCGAAATTTTTGTTTTTATGACACCTAGGCGAAAGTAACTCAATAGTTGAATCTCCTTTCGTATTCCTTATGGGAAAACCACTCAAGGATTATCGATACTATTTCGACTTCGTTCGCCTTTAAAGTGTAGATCAGCCTCCATCCGTTCGGCAGGTTATACTTCCTTAAATTGTTGATGGAGAATTTTCTTATGTACACTACAGGCCACAATTTATGCGGTATGGGTACCCCTATAAACGGGTTGGCTTTTAGATCGTCTATCGCCCTTTGTATAAAAAGCGCCAATTCCTTTTCTTCGAACTTGCCGGATTTGAGATTCTGGAATGCCTTATATATTGGACCGTCTCCGAAACCCACCAGCTTTATCCTATTCTCATTCAGGCCACCACCAGTCGTTTGCCGACCAATTTTGCAATTCCGCTTGGATCCCAGAGCCATGTAACTCTCTTATCGTTTTCGACATGAATTTTCCCAGAATATTCGAGATAGTTAATAATTGTCGTGAAGGTGGTCCACATCACCTTCTTTGGCAGCAGTTTCCATATCTGGGTTATCGTTTTGTCGCTTTTGTACCTAAAAAGTGCCTTTTCAACCATAAGGACGGTGTCTAATCTTGGCGATCTGTCTATTTTCCTTGGTTTAAAAGTTGTGATTTGCTTCTGCATATATATCAACTGATAAATATATCAACTGATAAATATATAAGGTTTTTGTTTGCCCGCTAAAGCCTGAAACCTGAGGCTTTTTCACCATCTCCCTTTTTGAGGAGCCTTCTCCTTGCAACAGAGTATGAGATCGCTATCGCGAGCGATGCAAGTATGATGCCGATAGCGATTTGCATAAGGGTGTAGTCCCCGCTCGCTTGCACCGGTTTCTGCCCGGGATCCGCAGATCTGTCTGCTGATGAGTCTGCCTTGGATACATTCGCATCTGCCACAAATCTCGGCGCCGCAAGCACGGCTGTACCGTTCTGGATAGAGTTGTAGGGAACGCCAATGCTTTGATTGACTTTAACGGCAATTGGTACATTAGCGGGCATGGTATTCTTTGGCTGTTCTGTTACTGGAGGCGTGTTGTGCCCTATGGTATTCTGTGTGATATTGCTTGGGCTGAAATCAGGGCCCGGGTATGGCGAAGCCTGGATATTTGGTGCTGGGGCCGCATAACCGCCACCCGAAGGCACTATGTTCAGCGCTCCGGCCTGCTCGGGCGTTTCCGGTATCGTGCTTGTCTGCACCGTGCTGGTTGTATTGTAGCTTGAGCTTGTGGTAGACGATGATGTGGTTGTTGGGAGCGTTGAGGTGCTCGTTGTGGTTGTTGAGCTGCTAGAGCTTGTGCTTGTCGAGCTGGTCGATGTAGGGTATTCGGGGATGGTTGTGGTGTATATGGTTGTGGATGTTGTCGCTAACGTGGTGCTTGGGGGCACTGTGGTTGAGGCATAGACCGTTGTTTCAAACGTTGTGCTGGACGACGTAGTAGTTGTTGA
>DUIS01000046.1 GCA_013330215.1 Microcaldota archaeon
ACTTGAACTGCTTTGCACTCTTGTAATTGTCGTTAGCAATTGGAACCCGTTATTAATTTTATAATCAGTTCCTGCGGTTCCGGATACCAGTGTCCATTTAGAGCTTAACGACGTGCCGACAAAGTCGTCGTAGAAGTTGAACACGCTCGCCCCGTTGTCGTATTGTGCATAAGTCCCAGATAACTGAGGGGCCTCCCCTGTCGGCCCCGCCGCGGACATGACGCTGCCGCCCATGAAGTCCATGTTTATCGTGTTAGTGCCGCTTGCGGCTATCGAATAAGGCAGATTCACCCATACTACCGTAGATGCCGCGCCGTTGCTCGCTCCTGATTCAACCCATGCCTGCAGCACTGTGCCCGTGGCGTCAGGCCCTGTCGTAAACTCCACGTTGTTCCAGTTGGAATTGATGTATGCGCTGTAGCTCTGGCTGTTGATAGTTATCATCTGCTGGAATGGGCTCGGCGTGGGCGATGCCTGGGAATTGGTCAGGACTATCGGAACATAATAGACGGTAGTCGTGGCTATTGTGGACGTGGTAGTGGAGGTGGTACTGGACGTGGTTGAGGCAGATGTCGATGTGGTCGTCTGGGATGTGGATGTCGAGGTAGTCGAGCTGGTGCCTATGTAGGATGCGGTTATTATAGCGTTAGAGCTGAGCGTGAGAACCGTATTCGCGGATGTGGTTGAGGATAGCGTCGATGTTGCAGAGCTTATAGACCAGGACAGGCTCTGGTAGCCTGTTGGCGCTGTGCTGAACAGTATGTAGTTTCCCGACGGCATGTAGATGGATATCCCGTTGTAGTAGGTTATGCCGCTAAGCACTATGGTGGCTATTGGTGGCGCTGTCATGAACGTTACCGTGTCCAGGTTTATGTTTGATGGCGACATCGTCTCGGCGGAGAAGCCAGAGGATTTGTATACCCCCGGCGCGCAGGAGCTCTTGCTGTTGGAGTTGCATAGGCTGTAGCTTACTGTGAATGTGAGCGTCGCCTGCGAGCCGGCCTTCGGCTTTGTGGGCGTCACCAGGTTTGTTGTGCATATTATCTGCGAGCCCTTGCTCGCATATGTTGGCTGGCAGTTGCCGTACTGGTAGTTTGGCGTGCCTCCTATGCTAGAGGTGCTGACGTTGATCGCGTTCGGCTGGAAGTACATCACTGTGCCAAGCTCGTTAGTGAACACGATGTAGAACTGCAGCGGCGCTATCGCGTTGTAGGTGACGAGCGCCTCGGTGCACGGCAGGAGCGGCTGTATGTTGCACGAAGAACCAAGATAGACTGACGGGGGCCTCGAGTCCGATATCAGCACGACCGTGACTATGAAAAGCGCTATTATTATGAATACCCAGGAATATGTCAGCATGAATTCGATAGCAGATTGAGCCCTCGCCATGGAAACAGTAGCTATTGGTAGTGTATTTATTAATGTATTGCCTAGGTATCCTCATGGGAAAGATGAAGGCGGTGCTCAAGCTTACAAGGATAGAGCACAGCATAATACTTCTTGTTGCGGTGATAGCCGCCGAGCTGATATCCGCGCACCACCTGCCCGGCCTTGCGGTGTTCGTGCTCAGCATGATAACGCCGGCGTTCGTGAGCATGGGATCGTTCGCGATAAACGACTATTACGACATTGGCGCAGACAGGGCTAACAAGAGAATGGACAGGCCGCTGGTAAATGGCAGCCTCACCAAGCGGCAGGCAATGTGGATAGTGGTCTCGTGCTTCGTGATCGGCGTGCTCGCGAGCCTCTTCATAAACGCATACGCATTCGTAATAGCGCTCATCTTCGCAGCGCTCGCGATACTATACAGCTACAGGCTCAAGGACATGCCGGTACTGGGCAACATCTACATAGCGTTCTGAATGGTCATACCATTCGTATACGGCGACTTCGTAGTAACCAACAGCTTCCACATCAGCATAGTGCTCATATCCATAACCATATTCCTTGCGGGAGTGGCAAGGGAGATACACGGCATGATAAGGGACTACAAGGGCGACGAGAAGGCAAGGGGATCCAGGAACCTGCTCTTCCATGTCGGGAAGGCAAGGGCGTCGCAGCTCGCAGCGATACTCTATGCTGAGGCTGTGCTGGTAAGCATATACATGTTCTTCTTCTATGCTCCCTTCGCATTCAACCTTGTCTACATAGTGCCGATAGCGATAACCGACGTGACGCTCCTCTACATATCATACGGCTTCCTTGTGCAGAAGAAGTCAAGGGAATTCTACAGCTTCTCAAGGAACGCAAGCCTTGCGGTTATGGCGCTATCGGTCTTGGCATTCCTTGCGGCTGCGCTTCTTTATGTAAGGATATGATCAATGCCTGAGTTCGCGGAAAATGGTCGTGTCTGTGAAGCTCCTCTTCGCAATCACCCTCAGCTGTTCCACAAGCGTCATCTCCAGTTCTGGTTTGGTGTATTCGTGGACTGAGCCGTCTGTCAGGCTCCCAGTGAACTTCATCATCTCCCTGTAAAGCGGAGACCTACTGAAGTTGAACAGGAATCTCGAACTCGTGAGGTTGCAGACTCCCCTCGGGTTCGTCTTATCCAGCGTGTCAAGAAACTTCCGCGCAAAAGGCTCTATTGGCAAGAGATAGACGAACAGGGGCTGCGCCCTGAAGCAGACATCGAACTCAAGAGCGCCTTCCGAGAGTTCCCTTGCGAGCATTGCGGTGAGCCTCTCGGGCCTTCCCTTCCTAAAGAGGCCTCCCTCCTTGAGCATCATCTCCTCCAACTTTTGCGACCCGTAGGAGGGCGCCTGTACATGGTTGACCTCGAACTCCTTCTTTAGCGCATTCCTAAGGCTATGCTCGCCTTTTGTAGTTACCGCGACCATTTTATCACTTCTTAAATGCAATATGCAATCGATGGGTTATTGTTGCTGGCGCTTTGTCTGCTGCTTCATCTCCATCTTAGCCTCGAAGTCGCCTACACCGTAGCCGAATTCCTCGTTCGTGCTTATCTTGCCGCGCGCCTTGAGCACCTCCCTAGATAGGAGATAGTATATGAACGCGAGCGACCTCCTTCCGCGGTTGTTGCTCGGTATTATGAGGTCTATGAACTTTGTGGAATTGTCCGTGTCGCTGAGCGCGATTATCGGCATGTTTATGCTGCTCACCTCCTTTATCGCCTGCTTCTCATTCCTGGAATCGCTTATCATTATCAGCTTCGGCTCCATGAAGTTCTCCCTGTTCGGGTTCGTGAAGGTTCCGGGGGTTACCCTCCCCTTTATGAACTTTGCCTCGATTATCTCAGCGAACTTCTGCGCCGCTACTATCGCGTATATCCTTGATGCTGTTACAACAACATCCTTCGGGTCGTACCTCGCTATCATCGCAGCCGCAACCCTTATGCGCGTGTCTATTGTCTTGAGATCAAGAAGATAGAGGCCGTCCTCCCTCACCTTGTATATGAACTTCTTCATTCCAGGGCTCCTTGTCTTTGTGGCTATGTGTATGCCCGCCTCTAGGTAATCGTTCTGCGCTGCCAACAGTTGTTCCTCATCAGTCATATCAAACACTTCGGGCCGCCCAGATTTCCAGCTAATTTCAATATATCCTTTTAATCCTAAGGAGGTAATTAGGGTGGCTTTGCGACTGCCCTTATTTACTTAAGTATTTTATGAGCAAGGCTATAAAAGACTTTCTTTGAGGAAACAGGGCAATGCTTATATACAGGATTGATGCTAAAATGAAATGAGACTAT
>DUIS01000033.1 GCA_013330215.1 Microcaldota archaeon
GGGCGAACCGAACGGCGGGCAAGGGCGCGTGTATTATTCAAACAGGGCCAACGGAACGCTTGATGCTGACGTATACAAGAACCCGATAAAGGGGCCTAACCATTACTTCAACGGGAATACAAAGAAGATCGAGGATGTGGCTTATACAGTAAAGCTGGCAGGGACCATGGAGTTGGACGGCGCGGAAAGCCGCGTAGACAGGTACTATGCGATTACCGGCAATGGCACTGCTGTGATGTACGGCAGTTCCGAAGGTTCGGTGCCGGGCGCACGAACACCCTCAGAGAAGTTCTTCCGCGAGCTTTCGAATGCGATAATGGGAAGCACAACTCCAGAGGCGGAGTATATGTACGGGATACTGCTGCCGAACGGCCAGAAGGTGATTTTCCACTTCTCCGATGCGATCCCCTCGGACCTGCTCTATGCGAACGCGAAGGGAGTGTCAAGGGGCGATGGCACGCTGAAGATATCCTATTACTCGAATGCCGGCGCGCCGGAATTCGGTGGAGCTGGCACACATGCGGATTCCGCTGTTGAGGCGCATCCGAACCTAAGGCTGAGCTACGGGTTCATGAGGGGAAGGCCTGTAATGCTGCTGCCAATGCGCAGGTAAACGGCATGCGGCATTGTGCCTCCCTAAAGGGATAACTATATATAAGTTCAATCCTTTTCTTATCTGATAATATGCAGCTTTACCTTGTGAGGATCGCGAGCGTTGTGGTGCTCGCGCTCATGTACATGCTTTTCGACGTGTTCAACAAGAGGAACGTCCCATCAACATTCGCCTACGCGAGCCTTGCCTACGGCGCCCTTCTCACGATTCTTTACCTTAATGTGGCAACCATAATGACCAGTACTGCGATAGCGCTTGTTGTGCTCGGCTTCGGCTACCTGATCTACAGGATAGGCCAGCTTGGCGCGGCCGACGTCATAGAGTTCGCTGCACTCTCGCTCATAATGCCGATGCAGCTCGCGCCGCTTCTTGCATCTAACATAAGCCAGTTCAGCCTGCCCTTCATGCTCTCGCTGCTCCTGAACACCGGCATAATCGCGCTGATACTCGTCCCGATATACTACATACCCAAGGCAAGGCGCATGCTCAAGAGGCCGCTTGCATCATTCCTTGAGAGTTCCGGCATAATAAAGGCTGTGGTCCTAGCGGCAGCATACTTCACATTCATAGTGTTTGCTGTGAGGTTCACAGGGATGGGCTATGCTGGCATAGCATTGATCCTTCTGCTGCTTGTGTGCTCCTGCATCATAATGCTCTTCTCCGAGCCGATAACGCGCTCCATGATAGTGTACGTCCCGGCCTCCAAGTTCGAGGAGGGCGACATAATAGCATTCAACCTGATGGACAAGAGGAGCATAGCCAGGATTCGCGCGAAGGTGAAGGGATTCGACAGGCTGCTCACAGACAAGCTCATAAAGGAATTCAAAAGGAAGAGGATAAGGGAGAAGCTCCCGATCTACAAGGAGGCGATGCCATTTGCTGTGGCGATCTTCTTCGGCGTCCTGATATCCATAGCGGTTGGGAATCTGCTCTTCTTCATCATCGCCTTGTAATTATTGATTCCGCAGCGCCACAGAAAGACTTTTTAATCTTCTTTGTGTCTAACCTAGCATGGACTACGTGAGGGAGCGCATAAGGCGCTACTGGAGCATGACCTACAGGAAGACGCTCGGTGTCTCGCTCGTAACCTTCTCCGTAGTCATTGCGATAGGGCTCAGCTTCACCGTGCTCACCAGGAGCCTTGCGGTAACAAGCTATCTCAATTACCTAGCATTCTGGGCTGTAATCATTATTGCAGGCATTCTCATATTCCTTGCCAATCTATCAACATCGCATACCTCTACAGTCAGATACATGCGTGAGGATGAGCATAGGATACATTCGAGGCGCACCGGAGCCTGGATGGTATTCACGGTTATAGGCGTACTCGTATTCTTCCTGCCGCTTCTCTTCACCGGCTCCTCCTATCTGGAGCCCGTAACTCTGCTCTTCTCCCTCGGCGGCGCATTCCTTGTGGGCTGGGCCGGCATATCATTCTTCTTCAGGCAGAGGTACCACGAGCTTGCCATAGGATGGGTTGCCTTCTGGATCATGTTCGCCTTTGCGAGCATCGAGCTGAACAATTCCACTGTAAGCATAGCCTCGAAGAGCTATTTCAGCGTCTACGTCGCGATAATGTCCATAGTGATAATAACAGGGTTCGTTGGATTGGCCTTCCTCTTCAACTCGGCGAACGAGTCAATGAGGGAATTCAAGAGCGTGATGGAGAGGATAGAGGCCGACGAGTCCAAAATGGCAGCAAGGAAGAGAAGGAAGTAAGATCCCTGTTTCTATCTGCCCATCATGCAGAATGCTAAGGCATCACTTACTCTCAAGGAATCAGGTACTCCAGCACCCTGCTGTTGCCGCGGTCGACTATCCATAGGTTCCCGGAGTGGTCCAGGGCTATGCCGCCAGGGCCTGACAGGGTGTTCGCGGCTACGCTGCCTCCCTGGTTTGAAGATGACGCTGCAAAGTTCGCCTGGCCTATGACGAGCGCCGCCGCCCCGTCCGTGACAAAGTTGGAGGGGAGGTACTCCAGCACCCTACTGTTGGACGCGTCCGATGCCCAGAGGTCGCCGGAAGAGTCAAAGGCAAGGTAATAAGGCGAATAGAGCGC
>DUIS01000055.1:0-10687 GCA_013330215.1 Microcaldota archaeon
CTAGCTTACTGCGCATGCTGCCCAGTTTGGCAAGCGGATCGTTCATGATCCCGAGCCTTTCTACGCTCCTGTAGCACGAGACGCACATGAGCCTGTTGCCTATCGGCAGCCTGTCGAAGAAGTAGCTGCTGTATAACCTCGAGGGCAGCACGAACCTTGGCGCCCCATCCCATATCTCGCATCTGCACAGCGAGCATATGTTACCCTTCTGCAGCTCCTTGCGCAGCTCATCCATGCAATCGCCGCAATAGAAAGAGTTGCGACTTATCGCCCTATCCCTAGTGGAAACGTCCGCTAGCCTCCCACCCCTGCCACAAAGTCCAGATACAATCTCCATAACTCCCCACCAGTCTTCACGAAATCACCCAGAAATTACCCACAAGTATTGCGCGCACCCTCATATAAATATTTTTCCCCGATGCGTCGAAAATAGGCGAAAAGCGGAAGTAAGGGAGCACTATTTATAAAACATGCACTTGGCTTCCACAGGCACGTATCTTAGTCAGATATAAATATTATGGAGCTTCCAGTATATCCTAGTGAGTTTATGGCCAATACCACAAAGGCATCAACGCGCTCAGCAGTAACCATAACACCGTTGCGGCAACCAATCCACAGCCTCAAAGAGGCAGAAAAATATCCCAACATCGCAGGATTTGCTAGAGTTGCTGCGGAAACCGATTTCCTGAAAGGGGACGCAAGAAACAATATCGTGGTAGTCAGTTCCGATGACATAACCTTTACAGACAAAAACGGAAACAAAAAAGAGGCAAAAGAAATGGTAGGGGGTTGGTACAGATTTGATGGCAGCACTTTCAGGCAATCTACGGATACCGAATTAAGGGCTGTATCATGGTGGAATAAGGTGTATTTTACCGAAAAGGCATTGGGCGCTATTAAAAACGGCCAGCGGCTCCTTGCCGTGGGCATAGACTACTTCGTCCGCTATCTCGAAGTCAATCCGGACATCAGGGAAGGCGATGAGGCCCGGGTGGCGCTCTTAAGCCAGGTTCCTCAGGAATAGCGTGCGTCTACATCTTGATGCAGCGCTTCACCACATCTACTCCGGCATCGGTCTTTATCGCATTCTTGCCGAGGTGCGTCTTCGATGCACGGTATCCTTTCTTGGCAAGCCTTTCAATTACTAGGTTAGGGCTCACCGCGCCTATGCCCATCTTCTTGGTAAGCCTTGATATGGAATAAAGCAACGGGTAATCGAATTCCGCAGATAGTCTGTCAAGGAACTCCAGGCTCTTGGCATCGAACCTTCCATCAGCAACGCCCTTCCTCATCCTGTCTGCCATAAGTTCCATTGTGCCCTTCTGGTAAAGGTTGCCTAACCAGATCTTTCCGGAAGTGTCCAGTTCCTTTCCGCACGCTTTACATCTGCCGACCTCAGGAAGTGTCGATTTCTGCGTGCCCCTGTAAAGGCATCCGTTGCAGTAATAGGCGTAGCCGAGTTCCCTCACAGAATCTGATGCAGCCTTCGGGCCGTGCCTCAGCCTGAGGAAGACGCGCATGTAATGCAGATACGAGAACGATAGCACAACCTCAACACCGAAATTGAACTGGGCGGCGATCCTTGTTATGTACCCTATCAGGAGCCGCAATGCGACCTCCTGGCAGAGCTCGTTGTGCATAGGCCTCGCATCATAAAGCCTTACGCATGCCCTGTAGTCTGCGCCGCAGAGCACAGCGGTGTCTGTCGCAGTTATCATTAGGTAAGTCCCGCCCCTAGACATCTTCATGAGGTCGTATATGTAAGGAGTGACACCGCCAAAGGGATCAAGGTCTATGAAATCGAATTTATCCTTAGTGGTGTTGGCAAATTCCTGTATGCTTTTGTTAAGTACGGTTCCCTTTACCTTGTTAGCCGTAACATTCCTCTTCAATGAGGCAAATGCCTTTCTGTTCATCTCCAGAAACACCACCTTCTTGGAATTGCTCTCATGGTAGTACCTGATGCCGCGTATGCCGGTAGCAGCTGTGGAATCAACGATGCTGCTGCCCTTTTCCGCAAGCGCAGACACGAAAGCGGCGCTTATGTCGCGCGAGATTCGTGCCTCTGGATTCAGGAACGAGTCCTTTGTATACTTTATTGCAGCACTGCCCTCTTTGTACATGTGATCTAACCCTGCAACTCCCTTATCGCGTCAAGAAGCCCGTGCGCATAGCTTATACACGAGAATGACGTATAGAAATCGCCCTTATCAAGGTAGCTTTTCGAATCCTTTGCGTACATCTGTGAAAGCTCCAGTATCCTTGAGACATTCTTGTCAGAGCCTTTAACAGAGGCTACATTCTTGTTGAAAAGCTCTATGTCCTTCTCTATGCGCTTCCTTATATCATCGCTGCCTGATGCCATCCTCTCACGAAACCAATTTTATGAACTTGTCGGGATTTGATGGCGTGATAAGGTAGTGCTTTCCCTTTTTATCTGTTATGAGCACTCCGCCAGTCAGGTTTGTTATTATCACCTTTGTCCAACCAACGGTAGGTATATAAAAATATCCCGAATAAAGGCTTGCCCCGAATCCCTTGAAGTAAAACGGAATCAGCGTCCGCTCGATCTTTGCGATGTCCTTTATCCCTAGATTGATGACTGCAAACGCCGAACAGGAATGTATAAAGCCGTCTTTGACCTCATAAACCGTGTTATAGAAGCAGTAGGTGGTGACGCCTACGAGTACCACCGCAAATGTCATCACTACTGTGAGTATGATTCCTGCGTATAGAACACTGAATACATTGCTAAAAAGAGCTATTGCAGCGTAAAGAACCGCCAGTAGTATAGTCAAAAGTAGATAGCCCCCGCCTATCCATTTGCTAATTCTCGGCCTATTTTTCATATCTTTCATCAAATCGCCCAAGGTCCTATAAAATACATGCATGTTATTTATATTTACGAGAAATAAGTATATTAATCTCATTAAAGGGTCATAAAATAGCGAAATCAATAGTAATAGGGGTAACCGGTACGCCCGCAGCTGGGAAGAGCACATTCGCAAAGGAGATACTTGGAGAGTTGCCGGAATCGGAAATGATAGAGCTCAATGACATAGTTGACAGGTTCAAGCTGTTTTCGGACGTAGACAAGCTCGGTTCAAAAATCGTCAGGCTGAAGGAACTTGAGGCAAAGATGGCCGAAATAATAAAGGAGAAGGGCATGAGCCGAAACATTATAGTCGTAGGACATCTTGTCCCGGAAATAAAGCTGAAATACGACCTGATTGTGGTGGTGCGGGTCAATCTCAAGGGTCTGATAAGCAGAATGGAACGCAGGAATTACCAGAAGGAGAAGATAAGGGAGAACCTCGTATCAGAATCGATAGACTATTGCGGCGTGAAATCAAGCGAGATGTGCGCCGAGACATACGAGATAGAGAACGAAGAGGAAAGAAGAAAGGTATTGAACTATATAAAAGAGAGAAGCGCAGGCAAATCCGCGAACAAACCAGAGGCAAAGGAGATAAGCAAGATGGATGAATTGCTAGAACTTGTGACAGAGGGGAACAGGTACGGCCTTTGATTGCGCTCTTATATGGCGAACTTGTCAAGATGGGAGACGTAAAGCATCTTTGCATACCTCTCTGGTATTTTGTTAACGTACAAGGATGAGTTCTTGGCCTTGAGGTAAGAAGGCAGGCTTGTCTTCCTGTCGGATATGAATGAATTTATGAGCTCCTTAGGACTGGAGTACTTCGACTTCTCTATCGAATAGAGCCTCCCGTTCTCAACGGAGATCAGCATAGACTTTTTGTGCGCCTTCATGAACCTTTCTGCTGCATCTGCCATCTCTACGGTTGGACCTGTCACCTTCGCGGAGCTTATCTGCATGCTGTTTATGAAGAAACCCATCACCGCATCCTTCCCGTCCACATTCTGCAGCGATATTATCGGCTCGAAACCGTTCTTGCTGAGAAGCTCACAGATCCTTGTCCTTGCCTTCTTCAGCTGCTGCCATATTATCTCGTTCGCTATCTCGGGCACCTTGAAATGGAGCACGTACATGTCCGCGCCGAGCGCGCCCCTTAATGCGGCAAGCTTCCTTTCTGAGTAGACATCAGTTCCGCCCCTCCTGTAGAAGCTGTCTATTGACTGGCTCTTGATAAGGTTCCTGGACGCGATTACAAGCCTCGAGAGCGACTCATCAGACACGTTCGCAGCGACGTTCCTGTTGCTGTCAGTTGGGTCCACGACAATGAGCCTCTTGCCGAAGAGCTTCAGCATCGATGCGGTGTTCTCGTTGTTCATGTCCCTGGATTTGCCGGTATTGATTATGAGCGGAAGCTTGAGGTTCGCCATTGCCGTAACCAGGTTCGCAAAAGTGCCATAATGATAAATAAGGAGCTCGCAGAGGTAACCGGAAAAGCCCTCCACCCTTGCCTCTGCCCCGTATATACCATGGGCCTTGAGGAAGGCCTTCAGGACCCGGACCTCGTCACGCTGCCTCACATTGAGATTGGAGTTGACGAACTCGTTGTGCAGCTGAGTTCTGTCAACTGCAGTCCCCCTCTCCTCAGCATTTTTTATCTTGTAGGCTGGCACAATGTCAACGTTTATCCCGCGGTCTCCAAGGACCACCTTGGTGTAGGGGTGCTCGGCATACTTGACGGTGTAGGACTCGTTCCTCTTTTTATCCACTATGCCCTTGCCTATCTCCAGGCCCTTTTTCTCCACTACGCTTTCCTTCACGCTTCTTGGAAAGAGAAGGAATATGTCTATGTCGGAATTGCCCCTTATGTGCGTGCCGCGCGCTACCGACCCGGCAAGTATTATCTCAACGTTCCTCGGGGCTAGCCTCTTCAGCCTGCCCATTACCTCGTTTATCGCAAGCCTGGCGCTTGCAATCTCGCTCTCGGAAGGCTTTATGTCCTTCAGGACCTTCTTCAGGACAGAGTTGAGCTTCGCCTTACTGGAGTCGGAGAGTTTATAGTTTTCAGCATTCATAGCGTCACAATTTGAAATCTATACACAGTAGAAGCTATTAAAATATGGTCTAACTCAGAAAAAATTCTAGCAAATCTTTACAAGTCTCGTACTTCAACAGTAGAAATAAATACTTATATTACGAATATTCATCTGTGATGTCTTGTCACCAAAACGTATACGGCTTAAAGACGACTTCCGCCTGAAACTATTCGAGAATACTCTATCAAAAACCAATCTATCATTATTTGAATTAAGTAAGAAACTAAATTGTAGCTATTCCGGAATCAAGACTTGGCGGTCTGGTGGACGCTTGATACCAGAAGATGTCTTCACACTCTTGTTAAATATCGCAGATGAAAAAATTAGAAATGAAGCGCATAATAATATTGTTAGTAGATACGACTCGAATTGGGGTGCAAAATTAGGTGGCGACAACTCTTATAAGAACCGCAAAAAACAAATTTACTCAAACATGAGATATATTAGAAGTTTCAGGCAATCCCCCAAAATCCCAAAAGATTCAGAAATAGATACCGACATATGGGAACTTATCGGTATATGTTTGGGGGACGGGTGCCTATCTAAATACTTTTCAAAATATGAAAACAGATGGCAGTACGAAGTTCTTTTTACTGGAAATCTAAAAGACGATACCAAATATTATGAAGATTGCATAATACCCATCCTACGATCAAAATTTGATTTGCGCACAAATTACCATGCAAGAACGAAAGAAAATGTTATCTACATCGCCATAAAAAGCAAAAGAATATTCAATTTTTTTAAACTGCTGGGTATGCCTGTTGGAAAAAAGAAAGACAAAATAAGAATTACAAATACGATGTTTAACAGTTCCTCAAACATCAAAGCTGCAATACTAAGAGGCTTACTAGATACGGACGGTCATATCTTTGCAAGAAAAGATGAAGACTATAAATATCCCCATTTAAAGATAACGAGTGCAAGTAATAAATTTCTTAATGATATAAAAATTCTAATAAATGAATTTAATATGCCTGCATATATACACGGTGATGATGTTTTAATAAGAGGTAGTAAAAATCTCAAAAAATGGATGAAGATTATTGGTTCTTCCCATCCAATTAATAATTATAGATATAAACAATGGTTAGAAACAGGTAAATTATTGCCAAAACATCAACTCTCTTTTGAGTTACCTAATATACAAGATAAAAATCATATCAAGGGCTCGTAGTGTAGTAGTTAACATGTTCCGTTCGCAACGGAAAGATGGCGGGTGCGATTCCCGCCGAGTCCATCTACCTTCCCATATCCTCCGTATACCGCTTGAAGAGCTTTAGGAATATCGGCACAAATTTCTCCCCTCTTGCTATCATCCCGTCTATCTCTTCAATGGAGTAAGGATGCAGAGACAACGAATCTTCGTGGACTCTTGGTTTTTCATCCGATCTCGCAATGAAGAAAGCCACAAACTCGTTAGATGTCTCCTTAGATGCCTGCAGTGTGTGCATTCGCTCAAGGGCAAGGCCCTGTATGCCGAGCTCCTCGAGTGCCTCCCTTTGCGCGCCTTCAAGATAGCTTTCTCCTCTGCTTATGTGTCCTGCAGCCGCCGAGCTGTAGTATCCCGGGTATGTGTCAGTGGTGGACGCCCTCTTCTCAAGCCATATCCTGCCTTTGGAATCGATCAGGAATATGTGCGCAGATCTATGCCTAAGCTCCGCGTTGTGTATGCCCTTCCTCGGGGCGCTGCCTATTACCTCATCCGCCTCATTTACAACATCTACCATCTCTTCAGCCATCCAAACACCCATTTATCATTTTTTCTCCACTACGACCTCCACTCCCGTATAGACATGTGGGTACTCAAGCTTAAATACGGAATCGAGCCGGCTCATATAGCAGAGGATAGCATGCAGGTAAAGCAGCGGATCGTAGTACCTAGCCTTGTGCGGATCCTTCATGAGGAAGCGCACATTGTGCGACAGCACGAAGAAAAACCCGCTGTACGGGGCGGATTCCGACTCTATAATCCTGAATCCGTGCCTCTCAAGCAGCGCATTTATGCCCTGGCGCGTAAACCTGCAGATGTCTATAGGATAATTGTGCTCACGCCAGTAGAAAGGAACCCATACCAATGCGCGGCCCCTCTTTTTCATCACCCTGTGCATCTCTCTCACTATCGCCTCAGGGTCCTTTACGTGCTCAAGCATTGCAATGCACATCATGTTCTCTATTGCATTGTCCTTGAACGGCAATCTCTCCGCGTTTGCTAGCACGTCAGGCCGTTCCTTTCTGTCAATGTTTATTGTTCTGTAATCCGAAAAGAATTTCCCATACGGGTGCCCCCGAACTCCACCTATGTCGTATACCGTTCCGCTCTTGCAATGACGCCTTGCAAAGCCTTCCACGGCCTCAGTTATCCTTTCCCTTGTCAGTGTGTCGGAAGCAAGAGTCCTGATTTTGTTTGGCATTCAATCGTTCCTTGTGCTAAGATTTTTGCGGCCTCTATTCCTTTCCTAAGGAAGGTATCCAAATCCCCGTTATTTATCAATTCTAATTGTGCTATCCCACGTCTTAGAAGCGCAGCCAGGCCTACCGTGTTCTTGATTCTGTCCAGTTCATCCAGGTGCCTCTCTGCTTCTTCAGGGCCGATATCTGCCTTCAGCCTTAGGAACCTGAGTCTGTCCTCCCTATTCGCGGATATTGCCATAAGATGTATACTGTGCTCTGGAAATCTGCTCTTCATCAGTTCCAGGAAGGCATGCGAATATACGCTTTCCACCACTACCCCATCTCCTGAGCTGTTCTTGGATATCTCATCGATGTATGTTGACCATTGGCTGTAATAGGTCGCGAAAAGGCCAAATTTGGCATGATATTCCGGTGGGGTTCCATGGGCACCGAACTGCGCCCTCTGGTGGTTACCAAGGCTGAAGAGTCCCATATCTAGGTGCTCACTTATGCTTCTTGCGAGCGAGCTCTTGCCTACCGCACTGTAGCCCGTTATCGCTATTATCTGTTTTTGCCTCTCCGCCAAGATATTACCTAGAACTCATCCATAATCTCAGGATAAACTGCAGAATCTGGCTTTATTTAATTCTGTTTTTAGTGATATATATTACTTCCCAATCAGAATATTATCTGTTTTCATGATAATAAAAGTAAAGGTGATTCCGAACTCCAAGGTTGAGCTAGTGCAGAAGACAGGCCCCTTGGATTATGTGCTCAAAGTAAGGGAGCGGGCAATCGAAGGGCGGGCAAACGCCGCTGTCATCGCTCTGCTCTCATCCTATTTCAAAGTTAAAAGGTCCAGCGTCTCAATAATAAAAGGTGCCAAGGGAAGGGAAAAGATTATTGAAGTCACACTTCCCGAACTACGTGGTAACCTATAAATAAAGAAGAAGACCTAGACATTCAGCTTCGTGGTGCTGATGCGAAAACAGGACGTAATATTCCTTAACTCTGTCTTTTTCGTCCTAGGATTCACCCTGGTCTTCTCCATCGTGGGCATACTGTTCCAAACACTCCTTTCGCACGTCTCCTACTCTGTCATGGGCATGCTCAGGATAATTGGAGGAGTGTTGATAATCGGCTTCGGAGTGCTGATCATCGCCTCTACAAAATACATAATACCATTCTTCTCTACCGAGCATAAGATAGAGATAAAGAGGTTCAGCAACAGCTATCTGACCTCCTTGGTGTTCGGCATTGCATTCGCATTGGGATGGACACCCTGCGTAGGTGCAATACTAGGCGCGATATACGTGTTTGCGGCAACCTCACCAAGCCTGGGATTCCTTCTACTGCTGGCATACTCACTCGGACTGGGAATACCATTCCTCATATTCGGCGCATTCATATCAAAGGTTTCTGATCTGATGAAAAGGGTACACGGCCTCTTGAAGTACTTCAGCATAGTGAGCGGGGTATTCTTGATAGCGGTAGGGTTGCTGGTCGTTACTGGGTACATAGGCGTGCTTGCCGTATTCCTAATCGGCCCCCAGGGGTCAATGGCGCTAAGCGGGCAGCTCAACTTCCTAATAGCGATCTTTGCCGGGGTACTCACCTTCGTATCACCGTGCATACTCCCTTTATTGCCTGCATACCTATCATACATGGCGGGAACTGCGGTTGGCGAGGCTAGAAAATGAAAATCAATATCTATCTGCTGGTGTTCGGGATAATATGCATCATAATAATAGCCGCAGCGCTCTCGTTGTTTGTTTTCAACAAAAGCCTCACCGCTTCAGTCTCGCTCTCAAACCTTCAGAACTACGGCCCAGCGCCAAACATACAGGGCATATCCGCATGGATAAACTCACCGCAACTCAACATATCCCAGCTTAAGGGGAAGGTGGTGCTTGTGGATTTCTGGACTTACTCCTGCATAAACTGCATACGCACGATACCCTACCTAAACGCATGGGAAAGCAAGTACGGAAACAACGGGCTTGTGATAATAGGCGTCCACACTCCGGAGTTCCAGTTCGAGCATAACTACAGCAATGTAGAAGCCGCGGTAAAGAAGTTCAATATCAAATACCCCGTAGCGCTTGACAACAACTATTCTACCTGGGATGCCTACGGCAATGAGTACTGGCCCGCAGATTATCTGATAGACGCCAGAGGCGACATAAGGTATGAGAGCATAGGTGAAGGCAACTACAATGTGACCGATATGGCAATCAGGGAGCTGCTTGTAAGCGCAGGCTATACAATTCCATCGAACCTCACGAACCTGACCCGCAACTACAATCTCTCGCAGATAGGCACCCCAGAGCTGTACCTTGGCTGGAACAGGGCAAGGGCCCCGCTTGGAAACATCCAGGGCTTCCAGCCGAACAAGACAGTCAACTATGTGCCTGTTAACATAACGAAGGAGAATATTGTTTACCTCTCCGGCCAGTGGTACAATGCGCCGGACGGCATGGTGGCTGTCAACAATTCGAAGATATTCCTGGTCTATAGGGCCAAAAATGTTAACATAGTCGCAGCGTCGACCAACGGCACCTCTCCAATAACAGTCAAGCTCGACGGGCAGAACCTGACGCAACCCTACCTTGGGAACGACACGCACCTCTATAACGGCAAGGCTGTGGCTGAGGTAAACTCCTCAAGGCTCTACAATATCATATCCGCGCCATCCTACGGCTGGCACACATTGGAGATAGATGCAGGCCCTAATTTCAAGATATACACGTTTACTTTCGGCTAAAACCGTTTGAAAGATTAATCAAAACTAATTAATTAATTTTTTATGATAATGAGAGCAGCTGAAAAAGAGTTAACTATTTAATAAGTAATACTAATATCTAAACATGCCCCACATACATGAAAAGATAGACTTCACTGCAGAAGTTTTTGTTGTTTACGGCAATAAAGTTCTTCTAAGAAAACACGACAAATATAAAATCTGGTTGAGCGTCGGCGGCCACATAGAATTAAACGAAGATCCAAACCAAGCGGCTATTCGCGAAGTTAAAGAAGAAGTAGGATTAAATATAACACTTTCTGGAAAAATTCCTAAATTCAGGGAAGAAGGCGATGACTACAAAGAATTGATACCTCCAATATCGATGAATAGACATAGAATAAATCCAACACACGAACACATTACTCTTGTTTTCTTCGCAAAATCAGATACCGATAGAATAAAAACTTCAAAAGAAGAAGTAAGCGAAGAGTGCAAGTGGTTCAACAAAGCAGAAATAGATTCTGGGTCCTATGAGATTAAGGAATCAATAAAGTATTATGCAAAAATGGCTCTTGAGCG